>JAGUUF010000158.1 GCA_020063545.1 Cytophagales bacterium | reverse complement strand
CCGTCCAACCATCTTCAGTTACGGATTCGGTAGCCGGCAGGGGTATGTTGTCAAACCGGTTTGCTACCATCTCTCTCCATTCGTGCTCAAAATCAACTCGCGCATCGCCCGAACTGCCGATGCTTTTATAAAACTCCAACTGAGCCCACGTGCCAGATTTTTGATCGACAGTCGAAAAACTTACCAACCCCTCTTTGGCTTCACGTTTCCAGCCTTGTGGTGGTGTAAAAGTTACGATATCTAACGTCTCTTTTTGCTGAGCTGTTATCTCCTGAAACGGAAATAAAAACGCAAGGAATACTTGAGGTACCGTTTTCATACTCAAATAATTTTATTTTCAAATGCCGTTCGGATAAGCGCTGCCGTATTTTTTACCTGCAATTTAGAAATCAGGTTTTTCCGGTGCGAGTCCACCGTGCTGTCGCTGATGAAGAGCTTCTCGGCAATTTCGTGGTTGGTCAGTCCTTCGGCAATTAACCGCAGCACTTCAATTTCCCTGCGGGTTAGCAGCAGTTGGTTATGATCGCTGATGCTTTCTTTTACGTTCTCCTTACCCAGCCAGTATTCATTGCCGCTGCTAACCAGGTATATGGCTTTTTCCAGCTCTTCAAGCGAAGCGTTTTTTAATAAATATCCTTTGGCACCGGCATCGCGCATGCTCTGTAAATAGGTAAGCTGATCGAAGTTGGTCAGTGCAACTATTTTCAAATCCGGATGCTTCTTCAGCAAGATTTTACATACGTCAATTCCGCTCTGATCGGGCAAGTTAATGTCGAGCAATACCATATCGGCCTGGTTGTTAACAAAATACCCCAGGCACGAGGCGGCATTCATGGCGTAGCCGCAAACCTGCACATCGGGTACCTGCTGCAGCATGCTGCGCATGCCTTCAATTACCATGGGGTGGTCGTCAACAATAAAAACACGAATCATACCGGTATGATAATCTGAACAGAGGTGCCCTGGCCGGGCGCACCCTGAATATCTGCTTTTCCTTTCAGGTAATCTACCCGTGAGCGAATGGACGTCCAGCCGGAGCCAGCGGCATGTTGCAACACAGCAACATCAACGCCCGATCCGTTGTCTTCCACGGTTAGGGTAACCTCACCATTCTGCCGGGCCAACTGCACCAGTACCTCCGTTGCCCTGGCATGTTTGGCAACATTATTCAACAGTTCCTGTGTAATGCGGTAAAGAATAATTTCCTTGCCGGAATCAATCCGGTCATCCATGCCTACAGCCTGGAAGTTCACTTTAAAAATTCCCGACTCGCTAACCGACTGGCAATAGCTTTTCAGGGCTTCGGTCAGGCCGAACTTCACCAGCACTTCGGGCATCATGTTGTGCGCCACACGCCTGAGTTCTGCTATGGAGTTGTCGAGCATATCGAGCGAACGCTCAAAGAGCAATGCACTGCTGGCATCGAGTACCACGTTTGATTTCATATTGGTTAAAGAAAATTTTACTCCTAATAAAAGGCCTCCCAGTCCATCGTGAAGGTCTTTGGCCAGCCTGCCGCGCTCCTCTTCCTGCCCTTTGATAATGGCTTCACTGGCCAGCAATTGCTTTTCGCTTTCCAGTTGCCTTATGCGGACTTGCTGAAGCTGATTTTCTTTCTCCAGCAACTTTTTTTTCTGAAAATACGATCGCCTGGCAAAGAGGGCAATTAAAAAAAGGGGGAGCAGGGAAGCGCCTAAAAAATAGTTAAGGATCCGCCTTCGGCCCAGTTGTAAGTCTTTAATCTCCGACTCCTGTTGAAGGTCTTTAATTTGCTGTGCTTTTCTCTCCGACTCATACAAGGCTTCCAGGTTCTGCACATTACGCACTACCGATTCGTTAACCAGTACATTGCGGATGGAATCGCTCTTAAAAGAGTATACTGAATTCATTCTGAAATCGTGCTTCAGGATAGCAATCTCAGCAAGCACGGTATAGGCCCTGCCGATGTGGCTCACCATCTTCTGCTGGCGCGCTTCCTGTAACGAACGTAAGGCGTATTGCTCAGCCTCTTTCGGCATGTTGTGATTAAAATAGTAAATGGCCATGCCCCGCAGGGCAATCACGTGCGACTCCGGCTCGCCCAATTGTTCGGAGAGTTTCAGGGCATCTTCAAAATACATCTTTAACGGTGCAAAATTGGCCATCTTAATATGGGCATCGCCAAGGTTCAGGGTGGCCACCAGCAAGCCGTACAAGTGGTTGACCTTCCGGCACAAACCGCGAACCTCCTCCAGTTGCGCAGCGGCTTTCGGCATCATTCCCAACGCATTGTAGGTGGCCGCCAGGTTTATAAGTGAATTAATCAAAGCAAACGGCCTGTTTATTTCGCGCGCTAGCCGTACCGATTGTTCGCCATACTGAAGCGCCTTATCGTGCTGATTGATTTTCAGGTACAACAGCCCGAGATTATCGTACGTAATGCACAGCTTAAGTTTATCGTTACGTTTTTCTGCAATCGGGATTACCTGCAGGTACTGGTTAATGGCTTTCTCATATTGTTCCAGGTAGGTGTACGATGCCCCCACATTGCCGATGCATGCGGCAATTCGTTCAGGGTCGCCCAGTTCTTTGGCGATCTCCACCGAGCGAAGATTTAGCACAAGCGAAGTATCGTACCGGCCTTTCAGGTTATACACGTATGTTACATTGGTGTAATAGCTGATGATACCGCGTGTGTACCCAAGTTGTTCGCTTAACTTTAGTGCCTGCTCGTAAAACCAGATGGCGGTATCGGGCTGGTTATTTTCGTATTGTTGCCCAAGCTGAATAAACAATTTTACCCGGTTGGTGTCGGGGTTTGATTTGGCGAACTCCTTGGTTAAGCTGTCCAGGTCATACACGTCCTGGGCCGGAAGCAACCGGCAACTCCACATAATAATCGCCCCGAACAGAAATAAACGCATAGCTATACAAAGCTAATAGTCTGCCTGAAAGAATTATCAGCGCAACATATGGCGTTTGAAAAAATCCCCTTTTTCGGGGAGGCGAAAAACACTTTTAGAAGAGTACTTTGATTTAAAAATTTAATAACCATGAAAGCCCTGATCACTTTCGGTTTGATGCTTTTTTCATTTGCTTCCCTTGCCACCGTGCGCACGGTAAGCAACGACCCCGCCATACCCGCACAGTTTACCACCGCCACCGAGGGCGGCAATGCTTCGTTCAACAATGCACAAAACGCATCAGCAGCCGGGGATACGATTTACCTCTACGGCACACGCTTCAGCTACGGCAACTTAACCATAAGCAAACGGCTGGTAATTATCGGTGCAGGATACGGGCCGAATAACCAGTTCGGGCAACCCACACGGGTGGATCAGGTTAGTTTTTTCAGGGATGGTTCGACTGATCCATCAGGCAGTGCAGTTGCAGGCTTACTGGTACTTAGTAATCTTAACTGTACCGGCACACTGGCTTCTAACAACATTACCCTTTTCAGAAACCGTATAAATGGAAGCGTAAACACCTTTAATTCAAGCAATATGGGATCAAACTGGACTATATATAACAACATAATTTATTCTATATATGGTGGCGCATCGAGCAGAGTCTCCCCTTCATCCACTAACATATTGATAGCAAACAATATTCTTATTAATGGTATTTTTAATTTTAATCACTCAAGCATAGTTATCGATCATAACATCTTTTTATCGAGCCATAATATTGGTTCGGTGTGGAACGCCATTTTAACCAATAACATTTTTGTCCGCTCATCGGGAAATCTATTCTATAATGAGGTGGTGTTTTGCGTGTTTAACAAAAATATTTCCAATCAGAATACCATTGGTCCATCCGCGCAATACAGCCCCACCAATGTTTTCGAAGCAACTTACACCGCTACTGGCGGAGGCGCCAATTCAGGAAGCGGCAACCTCACAGGCACCAACCCGCTGTTTGTTAATGTTCCGAATAATGATACGTATAATATTACCTACAATTACCGGCTTCAGTCCTCATCGCCCGGAAAAAACTACGCCACCGATGGCACGGATGTAGGCATATACGGGGGCAGCTATCCCTTTCCGCAGGGTGGTGATCCGGGAAGCGGATTTGATACTTCACCCATGCCCCCCATTCCGCAGGTTACATCTGTTAATATCCAGAACGCCACCATCGCACCCAACGGCACACTGAACGTACAGGTACAGAGCCGTGTGAATAACTGATGTTTTGCGTGATCCGCAACATATGAGAGGAAGGTTCACTTGTTTAAAGTACTGCTGGCCTTGGCCGGTTCTACGAAGGTCAATAGCCGGTAAATCATCGGTCATCAACCACAGACTGCTGAACCAGGGTCTATTTCTTCTGTTTATCCTGCTTAGCACAACTGCCTTCTCCCAGGTTATCAACCGCGCAGAATATTTTATTGATGTTGATCCGGGCCACGGCAATGGTACGCCTGTTTCGGTTTCCACACCGGCCGCCAATGTATCTTTTTCTTTCAATGTGCCCACCACAGCATTAAGTCCGGGTTTTCACCGGCTGGGTTTCCGCATACGGCAAAACAACGGCACATGGAGCCATGCTAACATCACCACATTCTATATTCTTACGCCACCGGTAACTGCCACCAGCCTTGTAGCCGGAGAATATTTCTTTGATAATGACCCGGGGTTTGGCAATGGCACAGCCATCACATTAACACCCGGGAGTTCTGTTAACCTGGCCCTGCCTGTAACTATTAGCGCACTCACTCCGGGTTTTCACCGCATCGTGTTCCGATTCCGCGACAACCGGGGCCGCTGGACCCATGCTGAAGCCAGAACATTTTATGTTATTCCGCCTGCTACCACCGATCCGGCCACCAGCATAACACGTGCTGAATATTTCTTTAACATCGATCTGGGGGCCGGCAACAATACGCCACTCACGATTACACCAGGCAGCCCGCAGAACAACTCATTTGCCATCAGCCTCCCGCCATCCCTAACACCCGGCTTTCATAAAATCGGCTTCCGCTACCGCGACAACAAAAACCGGTGGAGCCATGCCGAGGTCAGAACATTTTACATTTTCAACACCGCTGCCCTTCCCAACCGGCAGATTGTAGCCGCTCAATATTTTATTGATGATGTGCACGGCACAGGTACAGGAATGCCCATACCGGGCATTACACCGGGTGCAACCATTGACCAACTGGTGGCGCTGGATATGACCGGGGTCCCCACCGGCAACCATACGCTCAGCATCCGGGTAAAAGATTCGGAAGGCGTGTGGAGTTTGCTTTTGTCAGCTCCTTTTACGGTATCGCCCTGCACACCTCCGCCATCGCCAACTGTGCCGGGTGCAAGCCGCTGTGGGCCGGGCACTTTGACATTAACCGCCACCGGAGCCACAGGCACACAGCAATACCGGTGGTATGACGATCCCATTCTGAATAACCTGGTGCACACCGGACCATCGTTTGAAACCCCCTCGCTCAGTGCCACGAAAAATTATTACGTGAGCATTTTCGATCCCGATACCAACTGCGAAAGCGCGCGCGTAACAGTTACGGCCACAGTGGTTATTATCCCCACTCCGTCCATTAATCCATCCGGTTCACTTAGCATCTGTGAAGGTAGCTTCGTATTTCTTTCAGCCACTGCCGGCTTTGCACAATATATATGGAGCAAAGACGGCACGGTACTGACTGATGCCACAGCACAAATCCTGGCAACACAGTCAGGCAGTTATACGGTACAGGTGGGTAATGGTACGTGCGTGAGCGATCCTTCGGAGGCCGTAGTCCTCACGGTAATACCGGCTCCACCTAAGCCCACCATCACCATTACCGGCAACACGGTAATTTGCGGCAGCGGATCCTTGGAACTAAGCGGGCCTGCAGGTTTTGAATATACCTGGTCGAACGGAGCCACCACGCAAAGCATTACTGTAAGTACAACTGGTGTTTACTTCTTAATTGTCAAATCACCGGGAGCCAACTGCCCCAGCCTGCCGTCTGACCCGGTAGTAGTTACCGTATTAACACCGCCCTGTGGAGGCGGCAACCCAACCAACCAGCCTCCGGTAATAAACACCACACCGCTGGCTTCGCAGATTGAGGGTCGGGTTCAGGTTGACTTAACCCGCGTTGTAAGCGACCCCGAAAACAACTTGGACTTTGCTTCGCTACGCATCATCAACAACGAAACGGCACGCGGCATAGCCGCATTTATTGATGCTGCATATAACCTGATTATTGATTACTCCGGCAATCCGTTTACCGGAACCGACCGTATTACGCTGGAAGTGTGCGACCTGGATGGACTGTGCGTGCAGCAGGTAATTGATATTGAAGTGGTGGGCGAGATTGTGGTGTACAACGGCCTTACACCCGATGGTGACGGTTATAATGATTTCCTGCTCATCAAATACATCGGTGTGGTGGAAGGATCGGAAGAGAACCAGGTGCGCATCTTCAACCGGTGGGGACAGGCGGTCTTTGAAACCAAAAACTACGATAACCTCACGCGTGTATTCACCGGTATCTCATCGGATGGCAAGGAATTGCCTGCCGGAACGTACTTCTACCAAGTTGACCTGGTGAACGGAAAATCATACAACGGATACATAACCCTTAAACGTTAAGGTCATGAAAAAACTTATTACCCTGTTGTTTACCTTCTGCTCCGTTATCACATATTCGCAACAAGACCCTCTTTACTCGCAATATCTCACCACGCCCTTGCTCATCAATCCGGCTTATTCAGGCTTTTCCCGAAACCTGAGCGGATCAGTGGCATATCGGAAGCAATGGGCCGGTTTTGACGGCAGCCCGGAAACAATGAATGCAGCAGGGCATATTGCACTGGCAGATAACCGCATGGGTATGGGTTTGATTTTGATGCAGGATAAAATCGGCTCGGATAACACCACCGAAATGCAACTTACATACGGTTACCATGTACCGCTGAAAAATACAATGCACTTGTCATTCGGCTTGCAGGGCGGATTGGTAAACTACCACACCGATTACAGCGGGCTTACCATTAATCCCGATGACCCCAAATTCAGCAACCAAAGCGAATGGCACCCAACCATTGGTGCAGGCATGATGGTGAGCAGCGAAAAATTTTTATTCAGCATTTCCATGCCGAAGATTTTAAAGCGCTCAACCGATGTCGACTCGTTAGCTACCGGATTATATAACCAGAATTTCTATGCGCTGGGCGCCTATGTATGGCAAATGAGTTACCGCATTAAACTCAAACCCTGGATGCTATTGCGCGGTGAACCGAACGCACCCCTTTCGTATGACGTTGGCGTAGCCATGACAGCCGACAACAGTTATACGCTGGCCCTGTTCACGCGCGACCTGGGCACGCTGGGCTTTATGGCACAGATTGAGCTGGGCGATCACTTCCGCTTCGGCTATGTGTTTGAACTGCCCACCGGCCAATCAGTCGGTACACGATTTACCACACATGAATTTATGTTTGGTGCACGGATGAAACTACTTAAATTTCATGATGCCGGCACCATAAGGAATTTCTGATTATTACCTGATTAAGCCGATGTGGATATAAACCATGAATATTCACCGCTGCCCCACCGATAATCATGTATTCAACGTGACGGTCGTTCAGCAGGGCCATAAAGGAGAGCAGGTCACCGGTGAACATCATGGATGCGCTTTAGTGTGAAAATCCTGTAAAACGGTTTTTCTTTAGGCGGCCGGTTTGGTGAAAGTATGTACGATAAATGGATCAACTCTAACATGTAGTGAAACCGTTCTTTGGGTGTCATGGCAATGCCCTGTTTTACCTGCGCTGTCTTTTTTTCCTCCAAACGGATGAATTCTACTTGTTTCATTTCAATGAATACCGCTGCCAAAGATACGGGTTACGGCTTTACGTTGATTCCGGAGAGCGACAAAAACTATACCATCATTCGTGGGCTGAGTAATCGTGGTCGGCTTGCAGATTAATTCTCAACGCTAACTAACTGCCGATTAAAAGTGAACGTTTGATGTCAGGACATTCCCCTCAAAATACGTTTAACAAACCCCGGACCCTCGTATACAAAGCCGGTGTAGATCTGGATAAGGTTGGCACCGGCTTTTATTTTTTCGTGTGCATCCTCCACCGACATAATCCCTCCAACACCAATGATTGGATAGTCGGGCCCTAACTCTCTTCGTAAATATTTAATCACTTCCGTTGATTTGCTGCGCAACGGTTTTCCGCTCAATCCCCCGGCACCGATACGTTTCACGATTTCTCCATCGCTTGCCAGGCCTTCACGCGAAATGGTAGTGTTGGTTGCGATAACACCATCGGTATTGGTTTCCTTCAGAATGGCAATAACATCATCAAGCTGTTCTACGGTCAGGTCGGGCGAAATTTTCAATAAAACAGGTTTTACTTTCTCTTTTGCACCGGCCAGTGATTTCACATAGGTAAGCAACTTCCGCAGTGGTTCCTTCTCCTGCAATTCACGAAGGCCGGGTGTATTGGGCGAGCTTACGTTTACCACAAAATAATCCACGTACGGGTATAGCGCCTCCACGCAATAGGCATAGTCATCCAGCGCCTTTTCGTTCGGGGTATCTTTATTCTTACCGATGTTGCCGCCAATAATCACACTTGATTTTCTTTTCTTCAACCGTTCAACTGCCGCCAGCACTCCTTCATTGTTAAAGCCCATCCGGTTTATTAAGGCGCCATCTGCCTGTAGCCGGAATAACCTGGGCTTTTCATTTCCGTATTGCGGTTTGGGCGTAAGCGTTCCGATTTCGATAAATCCAAACCCAAAGCACGACAACTCATCGATTAGTTTGGCATCTTTATCGAAGCCGGCTGCAAGTCCGACAGGATTTTTAAACCGCAACCCAAGAACCGTTCGTTCCAGCCGGGGCGATTCAAACGCAAACACGGATGCCAAAAACCTGTTAAAACCAGGAATACTTCCTTTTATGCGAAGCAATTGAAAAACAAGGTGGTGAATACGTTCGGGATCGAACAGAAACAAAACCGGGCGAACGATAAATCGGTACAACATTTTTCCGATAGTTAGAAAATAATAGTTTTGTATTCAAACCTTAACATAACAAGAAATGAAAAGACTAATCGGTGCATTGTTTATTGTTGTCATGGCGGGTGTTGCCCAGCAGGCAGCCGCGCAAAAGATCGGGGTGTTTCTCGGTTACGGTACTGAAGTAGAGGAACTCGGACTCGGAGTAAATGGCGAATTCGGTATTAACGACAAGGTCGCCATTGCTCCCAGTTTTATTTACTGGCTGCCCGAAGATCCGGTAAGCTGGTGGGAATTTAATGTAAACGCCATGTATTACTTTACCAAGTCAGGCTCAGCCGATTTTTACGGCCTGGCGGGTATTAACCTGTTTAGCGCAAAGGTTGAAGGATTTGACGGCAACAGCGAAGTGGGTATAAACCTGGGTGCTGGCGCCAACTTCAACATCGGTAAAAACTGGGAGCCGTTTACGGAACTCAAATTTGTTCTGGGCGATGCTGACCAGCTTGGATTATTCTTCGGGGCCCGCTTTAAGCTTAGAAAATAGTCTAATCGGATTCATCAACAAAAGGCTGGGGATACCTCAGCCTTTTTTCTTTTTCGGTTTTTTATCCGCCTTCGTTTTATCCGGGTATTTCCGGAAGGCGCTCTTTACCGCATAATCCAGCAGGTTCCCTCCCCGCGTACGCGAAATATCCATTGTTCCCTCGGCCGACCACACGGTAGATTTCCGTGATGCATCCACCAGGTTAATAATAAGCGTGCCCTGTCGAAACTCGCGCGACCAGGTTTGAGATTGGTCAACCATGGCTGGGTTGGTAGCCGGTGCCTGGCCGAGCGGCCCCAGGCGTTGAATATCCGTGCGCATCATCGACTCCACTACATACGTGGCGGTAAGTTCCGCAGCAGAATCCATATACACGTATCCCTTACGCTGCAGTTCACGGATGATCATTGGCTTGATTTCGTTAAATAAGGCATTGGCATCAATCGGCTGGTCACCACCGGAGATCACGGCACCCTTTACAACGGTAAAAGTCTGGTACTTTTTTAAATCGACTCCTTTTTCAACTGCTATTTCAAAATCCTGGCCAGAAACCGCTGCTGTATACGCCAAAAATAGGCCGATGGCAAAAATGCTTTTCATTCGGGGCTTAACTGTTTATTAAAAGTACAAAGAATTCCGGCAGGTTTAACTCCGCGGGTGAAACTCGGTTATTACCTGGCGCAGGTATTCACGGTCCAGGTGGGTATAGATTTCGGTAGTGGTTATGGATTCGTGGCCCAGCATTTCCTGTACAGCCCGCAAATCGGCCCCGCCTTCAATTAAATGGGTGGCAAATGAGTGCCGGAAGGTGTGCGGGCTTATTCTCTTTTTCAGCCCGATGGCACTTGCAAGATTTTTTATAACGGTAAACACCATCACGCGTGTCAGTTTCTTACCATTCCGGTTTAGAAAAACAAACGACTCGTTACCTTTTACAGGCGCTTTGTGCGGGTATTTTCCCCTGATTTGATCAATATAGATTTTCAGGTATTTCTGCGCATCGCGGCCAACCGGCACCAGGCGTTCCTTGTTTCCCTTTCCGATTACCCGGACAAACCCGATGTCGAAAAAGATATTATTCAGCTGCAGGCTAACCAGTTCAGAAACCCGCAGCCCTGAGCTGTACAATACCTCCAGCATGGCACGGTTTCTTGCACCTTCAGGTGTTGACAAATCAATCGCTTCAAACAGTTTCTCAATTTCCGGGTAGCTGAGTGTATCGGGTAACTTGCGCCCGATTTTGGGCCCTTCAATGAGTTCGGTCGGATCGGATTCCAGCCGCTCTTCAAACAACAGGTACTTGTAAAATGCCTTTATGCCCGAAAGGATCCGGGCCTGGCTGTAGGCGCTCATGCCCAGTTCATTTACATAGTGCAGAAAATCTTTAAGGTGCTTTGTTGTAAGGGTAAGCGGAGTGACTGCCTGCTTCTTCAATTCAAGGAATTGCGCCAGCAGTTCAACATCATGCACATAGGCATCAATGGAATTCCGGGAGAGGGAGCGCTCCAGCTTCAGGTAGTGGGCAAATTGTTTGGTGTAACTCTCCCAGGACATTCCCGGTTTGTTTTTGCAAACAAAATTACGAGGGTATTTAGATAATCGGTAAATACCATGCTATTTTAGCAATCGTGAAATCTTCCCGCATCATCAACAACCTTACCCGCATCGGCATCGGGCTTGGCCTGCTGTTCCCGTTAGGGTCGCTTGTTATTGATTTATGGATCAAACGTCTTGATTTTTCCTTTGCAAACCTGGCAAGCCTGTACGCCATTAATCCGCTTCACTGGATAATTCTTTCCGCGCCCGTTGTTTTGGGTAGTTCGTTTTACTACTTAGCCAGGCGAATTGCCAACCGGGAAAGCTACCTGATAAGCATTGCCGGAAAAGAAAAAGAACAAATGGAACTTATTGCAACCTATGTGAATGAACTTGGCCATGGTAACCTTGCCGCTTCATTACCCGACCAGTTTGAAAACAAACCGCTCCTCCAAACCTTGCATGCTTTTCGGGATAAACTGGTGGCCGAGCGCGACCAGTCGGAAAAGCGGCAATGGGTAAACGAAGGCCTTGCCAAATTCGGTGAAATACTGCGTGCACATGAGAATTTAGACGAGCTCGGGTACTCCGTTGTCAAAAATCTTGTTGAATATTGCAAACTTACCCAGGGCGGAATTTTTATCGTTACCGAAGGCGATGAACCGTTGCTGGAGTTGAAAGGATGTTATGCGTATGAGCGGAAAAAATTTTTGCAACGAAAAATTGAACCCGGTCAGGGCCTGATAGGCCAATGCTACCTGGAACGTGAGAAAATTTTACTGTATAAAGTACCGGATGATTATGTGCACATCACTTCGGGCTTGGGCGATGCCAACCCAACCTGCCTGATTTTGCTGCCATTAAAAACTGAAGACAGCATTGAAGGTGTAATTGAAATGGCCGGCTTCAGGCGCTTTGAACCGCATGAACTTGAATTTCTTGAAAAAGTATGCGAAAGCACGGCCACGGTATTTAAAAATGTTAAAAATTCCGAGCGTACCAGGCGTTTGCTGCAGGCTTCGCAGGAGCATGCCGAAATGATGCGGTCGCAGGAAGAAGAGATGCGCCAGAATATGGAAGAACTTGCTGCCACGCAGGAAGAAATGCAGCGAAAAGAACAGGAATTTATCCGGCAGATTGAAAACTATAAAGCCCGCTTGGGAGAATAACGGTATGAACATCCAAATCATTAACGGACCAAACCTGAATTTGCTGGGCGTACGCGAAGAATCCATTTACGGCAACCGCGACTTCGAAAATTATTTTGAAGAACTGAAACTTCAATTCGCGGAACACAACCTTGCCTACTTTCAGTCGAACGTTGAAGGCGAACTGATTAACAAACTTCATGAAGCAGGCTTTAAAGCCGGTGGCATCGTGCTGAATGCCGGGGCCTACACGCATACATCGGTTGCCCTGCACGATGCGATTGCGGCCATACAATCCCCGGTTGTAGAGGTGCATATTTCCAATATCTATGCACGCGAGGAATTCAGGCATAAAAACCTGATCACGTCAAAATGTATCGGGCTGATTTCCGGGTTTGGATTAACCGGCTACGCGATGGCCATCCGCTACCTGATTGAAAGTAAATCCAGAATCTGAAATCCGTAATAGACATGGTATCGTTCTATCCCGGTCCGTCACGGGTTTACCCCAAGGTTAAACGCTACCTGCAGGATGCGTACAGGGACGACATCCTGAGCATTAACCACCGCAGCGATGAATTTATTGCCCTTTCAACGCGAACGGTTTCGTTACTGAAAGAAAAGCTTTCCGTTCCGGCTGATTACACCGTTTATTTTGTTTCCTCTGCCACTGAGAGTTGGGAGATTATCGCACAATCACTCATTAAAACCCAAAGCATCCATTTATTTAATGGGGCCTTCGGAAAAAAATGGTTTGAGTACACCAACCGGATAACGGGTAATGCACTTGCCTATCCATTTAACCTCCAGGAAAAACTCAGGCCACTTGCCTGCAAATCCGGTGATCTAATCTGCATCACACAAAATGAAACTTCAAACGGTACGCAGGTTAGCAATAAACTTATCCGTAAGGTAAAAGAAAAAAATCCTGACTACATCCTTGCGGTAGATGCCACCTCTTCCATGGCCGGTATTGAACTGGATTTTGCTTCCGCGGATGTTTGGTTTGCCTCGGTACAAAAATGTTTCGGCCTGCCGGCCGGCCTCGGCATTCTCATGTGCTCGCCACGGGCGCTGAAGCGGGCCCAGGATGTAAACAACCAGCAACACTACAACAGCCTGCTGTTGCTGGATGACATGATGCAGAAATTTCAAACACCCTATACACCTAACGTACTTGACATTTACCTGCTGATGCGGGTGATGGAATCCGTAAAACCCATTGATAAGGTGAGCAAGACAATACGCTCGCGTTATAAAAAATGGGAAGTTTTTTTTGACACCAAAAGTGAAAGGCTAAACTTGCTTGCCCGCGATAAAGCCATACGCTCGCACACCGTTCTGGCTGTTGAAACCTCAGCGGAAAAAACAAAAAAAATAAAACTTGCCGCTGCCCGGGCGGGCTTTGTGCTGGGCAACGGCTATGGCGAATGGAAAGACACGACCTTCCGCATCGCTAACTTTCCGGCCATCCAGCGCAAGGAAATTGCCCGGCTGATGGATTTTCTTTACAGTTTTATCTAACGAATTACGAAGACCGGTAGGCCATTTCATAAACCGACCGGGAGTGAGGCCCCAAAAATACACGCGCATAAATCCGGATAATCGCCAGCCCGTCCACAATAAAACTTAATGAGGTAAGAAAGGCAAGGGCAATCTGGTCTTCATGAATATGACTAAAGATTAAATCTTCTCCTACAAAGGTGGGTGTAATCGGAAAGCCCGAAACACCCAGGCAGGACAATAAAAACACCAATGCAATTTTCGGATGCTTGTACGAATGCCCGTGAAAGCGGTCCATATCAATACTGCCTTCCAGGTATTTTAACCTGCGTAAGGCCAGGTAACCAACTAAACCAAAAGCAGAAACCCCACTCAGGTATAAAAGTGTGTGCATTACTTCAAACTGTTCATTAAAATTGACTGCCAATGCCACCCAGAAGTGATTTAAAATTACCAATATCCAACTCATACGGGCATGTATTCTCTCAGTGAAGGATTTCAACACCATCATTACACCGATTACCGAAAAAATTACAGGCAAGTACCGGTGAACATCAAAAGGAAATAGTTCAGCATTTACCAAGAAATATAAACCTAAGGCATAAACAGGTATAAAAAACACCAGTACTTTGGTTGTATTGAGCATCCCGAGTTTTTTTCCGAGCCACTTAACCGGGTTCCATAAATAATGATACATAAATGAATCAAGGTTCCATTCCTTGAGCGAAAGCACATAAATGGAATACTCCATGCGTTTTGGGAGCGAATCTTCAAATGTATGACTGCGGGGCACAAAATGATAAAACTGTTCGCGTATGCGATACACCACTACCGAAGGTGAAACCAAAAGCTGATAGGTCCTTAAAAAAGCATTCCCTGCAAAATGAATCAGCGCCAGGTAGTGCCAACCGGCAGCGATTTCAATAAATATCAACCCGATTTGGGCAATGGACGAATACGCTACCTGACTTTTCACCGAGGATTGTACGCGGGCAATGCCGGTGGCCACCAGGCTGGTGAGAAGCCCGAGCAATCCAATTACAATGCGAATGGATACCTGATGCTCCCAAAACGGAAAAGTGCGCAACAACAAAAACACACCCATATGTACCGATAAGGACCCGTAAAAAATTGCACTCGAAGGTGTAGGGCCTTCCATGGCACGGGGTAACCAGGTAGAAAAGGGAAGCTGGGCCGATTTAGCCGCTGCTGCAATGAGCAGCATAAGCGAAATAAACACTCCCACCCAACTGTGGGCCTGCAGATGCTCATGCACCAATTCATAGTTATTCAGTTTCAAAAAGGCAATGTTTTCGCCAAACAGATGGTGACTCATCCACATAGCCAGCAAAATGCCCACATCACCAACCCGGTAAATAGAAAATACTTTAACCGCATTTTTCACCGGCAGGTACCGATCGCGGTAAAAAGCAATGAGCAGAAAAGAAGATATACCCAGTATCTCCCAGCCGATAAATAAAGTTTCAAAGTTGCCGCTGAAGATAACCAGGTTGTAGCCGAGATAAAAAAACAAAATGGTGTTAAAAAACCGCTTGTAGCCTCCTTCGCGATGCAGGTAATACCGGCTGTAGACCGTTACCAAGAAGGTAAGCATGGAGCCTACAAGGAGGTAGGTTGCCGTTACCTTGTCAAAATAAAAATCGATTAAAAATTCATAACCATCGGTATGGTATACAACCAACTCCTTTAGGTTAAGCGTGGGCGAACCCTGTATAAGCCAATACAGGGCAAACAATTGAAAGCCCCCCAGCGTAAGCCCTACAGTGCCAAAGGCTACCCACGACATCAACCCTTCTTTTTTAGCGGGCACTACGAGGCTCACCAAAAATCCGGCCAGCGGGATGAGCATAAAAAGTACAAGCACCTTCGTCATGGCTGTTAGGTGTTAACCAGTATATAAACCGGAAGATCATCGTGGCTTTGCTCAATGATTTCCGAAACACCTTTTATTTTGGCAATGGGTGGAGCCTGTGGCTCATAGATGACAAATGAACCATCCTGAAAAAGGAACAACTCCTTTGTATCCGGATGCACGACTACTAAGTGAATCCACTGGTTGATGAACCACTCGTACGTTATCGCAGAATGTTGAATGGTTTGCCGAACAACTTCCGGATAATGCTCAATAATCATCAACAAGCGAACCGGCTCATGAATTTCAATCATCTGACTGGGCAAACCGGGCCGCAGGTCGCCATCTATGCCATTAGCCACGCCAAATAAGCCCATTACGTTGTGTGGTAATTTGGTGCCGGCTCCCAATTTCTGGTTATCGGTGCGAGAGAAAAAGTACTCCAGGTTAATGCCGCCACAAACCGGTGCAGCTGCCTTTACTATGTTGAACAGGTATTTTCCATCGGGGTCAATGCGGTAATCGTATGAGTTCAGAAAGGCCCGCCTGTCCAGAAATAAATGCCTGGTTAACTGCCTGCGTCCGATAATGCAAAGTGCATTGGTAGCATGGTTAAGTTCCGGACGTGGTTCAAACAACGACACCGAACGAAGTTTAATCGCCTTGTGTATTTTTGATAATGAACTTTTTGTGTCAACAGAATAAAACCTTCGTGAACGTTCTTTTGCATTCAAATCAAGGGCTTGTAAAAAAACCTTCTTATTCTGTTCATGAAAAAGTTTATGATCAGCCTGCAGCGAGTCCTCATCAAAAAAAGCAATTTCGTCACGCGTGGTATCATGTAATCCGCCCACAAACCGGGTATGGTGTGGTATGGATATACCGCACTTTTCCAAACGTGCGCGAACCCCTGAATGATTTGCCATGAAGCTAAAAACCCGTGCATTGACAGAACCGGCCCGCCCGGAACAGGCTCCGCAATCGTACGCTGCATAGTGCGGATTATTGACACTGCTCGCACCATGCCCCACTAAATACACTAACGGTGCAAAATTGCTCACCAGGCCAATGCTGCGTAATACGGCCTCTACCCGTTCTGTCATTTCTTCAATGGTAAATCCAAGTTGAAGATCTTTTTCTTTATACTCCGGATTACGGCATTCTATGGTGAGCCGCGAATGCTCATG
>JAGUUF010000207.1 GCA_020063545.1 Cytophagales bacterium | reverse complement strand
GGTAACGGAAAGCAGGAGGGAAGCCGATGATATCGGCAGGGCGCTGGTGTTAATGGGTGTTCCGGCTGACAGTATTATTATCGAAAATGAATCAAGAAACACGCACGAATCAGCAGTGAATGTTAAACACCTTTTACAAAATGATACACCAGACGATCTGTTGCTTATCACTTCAGGGTTTCACATGCGCAGGTCGCTGGCGTGTTTTCGTAAGGTCGGCCTGGTGGTTACCCCTTTTTCAACGGACTTCTATACGCACCCCAGGTATTACACGGTTGACGTGTTGATTATACCAAAGGTTGACGGGCTCATCATCTGGAATAAGTTGGTTAAGGAGTGGACGGGCTTTGTGGCTTATTGGGTGGCCGGTTATGTATAAAAAAAACCCTGACAGGAATCGTCAGGGTTTTTTTTATTGGGCTGTTGTTACATTACAGCGGTGGACTTACCGGTAAGCCTGTTCCGTAAAAATTAGCAACATTTGGTTCTGGAACTGTTGAACCGAATTTTGCATTGATTGCCTGGATAAATATTTTGGCTATATAGGCTGAACCTTTGGCATTAGGATGGACACCATCTTCTGAAAAAATTCCATTAGGGGGCGCGAACAATGGTCTGGCGAAAAAGCCATCAACTACAATGCCGCCTGTAGGACTTGTAGCAAGTTCAGTAAACTTGGTAAAGATATCAGCTAATGCAATGCGGTTGTCGCTGGCCGCGACCTTAGTCGCAATTGCTGCATTGAAGTCGTTAATGCGGGTGGTTATTTCGGTGATCTCCGTTGGAATTAATACCCACTGATCTGCAAGTGGTACGGTAAGGCCGTTAATCAATTGTGGGTTTCCACCCACGATTGTCCCGATAAAGGAAGATGCTGGCAGAACCAGCAAATCAGTGGGCCTCGATTGGCGTACTTGTTCGTATGGAGCCAAGGCAGCACGTTGGGCAGGCGTGATAGCCCCTGCACCCAGCAATGCATCAAAACCACCGGAAAGATTCAAGACAGATTCATCCTGGATAACAACTTTATTCCCGGCACCTGCGGTAAACGTAATCTTACGGGCATCCAGTTCGGCCGCAGAACCAAAAGCACCGCCAAAGGCCGGGTTTTTCAGCCCGTCAAGCGCTGCATTGTACCCCGCAAAACCACCATTTAGTAAAGCTGCAGTTGGTTCATCCAGCGGAACGGGGTTGTGCGGCACCAGCCTGAAGTATGGAATGGTGGTAACATTGGGGATGTTGCCCACTACCATTTTAACATTGTTCGGGTGCGCCAGGATGGCATCGATGGCGGCACTGTATTGAGCAGTAAAGGTTGCTACGCCTGTTAAAATAGATGGATTGGAAGCACCACCAACAGCATATCCCAGCACATCGTTATTTCCAAGCCAGAAGGACACAAATGTGGGGTTCGTAGCGAGTGCATCGCTAATGATTGTTGACCCGGTAACTCCATCAGTACTCGGATTTTTCGCAAACCGGGCAAAGTAAGGATTGTAGGCTTGATTTGGTGCCGGTGGTGGTGGTCCACCCGTAGCAGGGGTTAACGCCTGGGCCAGGATAATACCCGGAACACCAAAGTTGTTCAGGTTGTCTTTATTTCCCGTATAAGGGTCTAATGCCTTACCGTGATCGGTCACGTCTGTATTGTAAGGAGCCGGCATGCCGGTTGTTCCGGCAGGGGCAGGCCTTACACTTAATGGGCCGGATCCATCCGGATCAAAAAGAACTAATCTGCCAAGGGTACATCCTCCGGTTGGGTTATAACACCCATTCGAGGATCCTGTCATAGGTTGATCGAACGGATCATTTACGCTCACATATGCAAACTGTTGAGCCATTATGGCCGGATAAGAATTCATCTGGCCATAGTCAAATAATGCACCGGCCTGATATCCCGCTGTAAGCGAATTGCCAATTGAAACGAACTTTGTAAAATTAGCGCTTCCGGCTTCACCCGTTATTACCGGATCGGTTTGTACCAGTATTTCCTGCTCGCATCCGAACACGAACAGAAGCGTAAGCAGCATGCTTAAAAATTTCATCTTTTTCATATCCTAATAATTATCAATTAACTATTTAAACAACTCGTCAAAGGTTATGGACAGGTAGTATTGCTGGCCAACGAAGCTTGAACCGAAGTTAGGCCGGTAATCACCACCCAGCAGGTTGGTGCCGCCCAGTTTCAGTGTTGCCTTCATGGAAGTTAGCTGGTAACTGAGCATGGCATCAAACACCCCGTATTCAGGCACGTTCCAGTTTCCAAAACCGGAGTTCCACATAAAGGCTTCCTGCCAGCGGTAGTTCAGGTTAAACCCGAAGCCGGTGTTGTTGATGTTCCGGTTGCTGAGGCCAACCATGATTTTATTTTCAGGCGTGTTGAACCCGGCAATAAACTCTTCTTCGTTGGCATCGTAGTTCTGGAAGGTGTAGTTAGCCGTTGCCACATAGCCTTTTAAGAAGGTATAGCTTAAGTTAACCCCGGATCCAAGCGATGTAATTTGTTCAGGTGAGTTTACATAGGGAGCCCATAAGGTGCCTGCCGGCACTGTAGTTCCTTTATGCGTGGTGGGAAGTTTGCTGTACACCAGTTGATCGCCAATGAAATTTTTATAGGTATTGTAGAACACGTAAGCATCGACCAGCAGGCGCTTGTTAAAAGAGCCTTTATAACCAACTTCCACGCTCTGTAGTTTTTCGGGCTTTATGTACGGGATATTGGCTGTTTCCAACAGCGACTGATTTCCTCCGATGAGGGCACCCGTTGAGCCATCAATACCTCCTCCTGATTCGCGGTAAGCAAGCCAGGAGCTTTCTGTATAGGCACCGCCATTATGCACACCGTAACGCTCGGCATTGTCCTTGGTACTGCCCAGCAGGATACCCGAACCAGTGGGGAAATAAATGTATTGCGCCTGCGTATCGGGATTTCGGAAACCGGTTTGGAATGAAGCCCGGAAGAAACTGTTTTCGCTGGCAGAGAATACTGCCGAAAGGCGGGGCGTCCACAGGCCATCAAAGTTTTGGTTCTTGTCGTGGCGGATGGAACCGGTGAGTTTAAGTTTACCAAGCTCTTTGGCTACCTGCAGGTAGGCTCCGTATTCATCAATGGTAATGCGCGAAGCTTTGCTGTCACCATCCGGGTCCTCATTATAGACAGTCGCATCCGAGAACAGGTCGTACCGCCTGAAGTTACCGCCAATTTGCACCTCGGCCCAGGTAATCATATCATCAAACCGGTAATTAAACTCGGCATGGTAAAGCCTGGAGTTATCAATGAATTTGGCACCGGGAGGGTTGCGTTGGAAGTAATTGTTTCGAACACTTTCAACTAAGGTTTTAAATGCAGGTGTGCCGGGTGCAGGCCGGTTGCGATCAGCATAAGCTCTTGCACCCTCATGGCCAGGGTCATATCCAGGTACTAGCCCATAAAATGCTGTCACATAATCAGGAACCCACTGGCTTGCAGAAGGTGCATACCCTTCGTTAACAAATGCACCGAGCGCACTCATGTTATAGGAATTACCGGCATCGGTTCGGGTATTGTACCCCCTGATAAAGAAGTTCTTCCCGCGCAATTCCACTTTATGAAACTGCTGGGTGAAATCGCGGAGGGCATATTTCTCACTGCCCTGGTAAACCGTATTACCGCCTCCAAACCGGTAAGCATAACTAAGTTCCAGGTTGGGATTAAAGCGGTAGTGCAGCGCGGCATCGTACTTCATACTGCTGGCGTTATAATCATCGATTAGATCTTCCTCTTTGAAGCCTGTTCGGGTTATTGGTGAAAAGCCGGGAATACCGGTATTAATCACCGTTTAATC
>JAGUUF010000200.1 GCA_020063545.1 Cytophagales bacterium | reverse complement strand
TCGGGATATGATTTTTTTGTAGGCAAAGCGGAGTACGTTTCAAATCCCCAGCTAAAAGCATGGGAGGCTGTAGCCGCATCACATCGTGAAGTGGATTCAGTGTTGCGGGTTGAGCAGCGGCTTACCCGGTTATTCGGAGAGCGCAAGTATTCGTTCGAAAGCAAGGGCAAGCAAACCATTAAGGTGTACTCGGTTGAATTTACCAAAGCGTACCACGAAGCCCTTAACGGGATGGTGGAGCGCCAAATGCGCGGGGCGGTGAAAATGATTGGCGATTTCTGGTACAGCGCGTGGCTCGATGCCGGCCAGCCCGATGTAAAAGAACTGCTTACCTACAAACCTACCGAAGCGGAATTGGAACAGCGCAGAAAGGAAGTAGAAGAACTAAAGCAACAGCGTGTTAAGGCAAGGGAGCATGAGGAAGGGGGTAGCTAGGAGCTTCAAGCCTCAAGTTACGAGCTTCAAGCTTTTAGCTGTGAGCTTCAAGCTTCAACCTTCAACCTATTAGGTTACACTTACAAACTTGCAGTTTGTAACTCGCAGCTCGTAACTCGCAACTTTATTCTTTCACCGGATAAAACACCTCCGTAATCCATTTCGCAGTATCCTTCTCCACCATCGGGTCAGTAATATAAACTTCCCACGGGGCGCCAATGATTTCAAGTTTTTTGTACTCGATGTACCTGGCAATTTCATCGTGGGTTTTCTTCAGGTTATGGTAGCTGCCCATGTGAACTGCTTTTACTGCTTTGCCACCGGCAACTTCGGCCACCTTGTATTTTGCCGGAACTTTAGTATTAGCCGGAACAGGAAGCGCGCAAACCATTTCCATTTGTTTGGCGGCTTCATCCCACCTGGGGTATAAACAGAAGGGCGGGCCGGTCATTTCTGTTTTTGTTTTATTCAATACCGCCATCAGTTCACCATACGACTTAGCCATGGCTGCACTTATGGCATCCTGGTTTTCGGTACTCATGGTAGTGCTAACCCCGATATAGGTTACCGGTTGGATGTTCTCTTCCGTAATGGTTACCGTAAATTTCGGTTTGGCTTCGGCAATTTCTTTGAGGTGGTTCAAATTGTATTCGAAGGCCTTATTCATTTCAGGTTTCATGAATACAGCGGCTATTAACCGCATAAATGGATTCATGCCCATATCGGCTTCAAAACCGGTTGTAACTTTGGTACCTTCACCCTCCGGCTCAAAGGTGTACCACGATTTTGCCGTTCCCTGTTCCATAAAATCAAGGTCTATTTTTATGGATTTATCCAGTACACTTTCGGTAATGGTCATTTTACCTTTGCCCGATTTTTTGCCATCCCATTCGGAGACAGCACCTGCTCCTGCTTTGGTATTTCCGTAATTAACGGTCATATCGTCTTTGTACAGGTTGTTCCAGTACGACCAGCCCTGATGCTTCTCCAGGTTGTTCACTTCTTCAAAAACATAGCCTGACGGTGCGTTAATGAAAATGGTGCGCGTAACTTCAGTTTTGGATGGCAGGATAAAACCTACAATCACCAAAACAACAACAAGCCCTGCCAGGGCCAGCAATATTTTCTTTACCATAGTTTATGGGGATTTTGTTTTACCAAAATTATTAAAATATACCTGCTAAACGCTTGGTATTCTGTTTAAAATTTCAAAATTTTAGCTGAACCAAATCAAAACTGCCATGAGCCTTACCGATTCCAGTCATATCCATGTTAACTATGGCCTGCGGATAGCCGGAGGCCTTGTAGCCTATTTCCTTATTATGAAGTTTGCCGGATTGCTTCATGTAGTGGAATTGCGCCTGCTCAACCTGGTCATTCTGGTAGCGGGAATTTACATGGCGTTAAAAAAATTCCAGCACACCCACGGGGAGCATATCAATTACTTCAGGGCCCTGGTAACCGGTGTGGGCACTGGTGCTATTGCATCGCTGGTTTTTGCAGCATTCTTGTTTGTGTATGTGTCGTTTCTTGATACTGAACTGATGCAGTACATCATCGAAAATGAACCCATGGGCAGGTTCCTTAACCCATACATTGCTTCGTTTATTGTGGCCCTCGAGGGCGTGTTTTCGGGTTTGCTGGTAACATTTATTCTGATTAACTACATCAACACAGACGAACCCTCTGCGAGTTAATAGCGAAAAAATTCCACGCATTAGCCCGGCAGGTTTTTTTAACCTCCCGGGTTTTTTACTTTTGATGAATTACCGTTATGCGCTACAAAAAAATCAACAGACAATTATTTATTGAAAACCGGAAGCGGCTGGTAAAAGAGCTGAAGCCCGGATCGGTGGCCGTTTTCAATTCCAACGACATCATGCCCACCAATGCCGATGGCACCATGAAGTTCAGGCAGAACAGCGACCTGTTTTACCTTACCGGGGTTGACCAGGAAGAATCCATTTTAGTAATCTGCCCAGATTACCCTGAGAAAAAAATGCGAGAGGTATTATTCCTGCGCGAAACCAATGAAACCATAGCAACCTGGGAGGGGCATAAACTAACCAAACAGGAAGCACGCGAACGCACTGGCATCGAAACCGTACTGTGGACTTCGGAATTCCACCGCGTTTTTAATACCATGATGGTGATGGGCGGGGTTGAAAATGTGTACCTCAACACCAACGAACACTACCGTGCCGATAGCGTGGTGCAAACACGCGACAGCCGGTTTATTGCCTGGTGTAAAGAGAAGTATCCATTGCATAGGTACGAGCGTGTTGCGCCAATCATGGCCAGGCTACGCGCCATTAAATCCAAATACGAAATTGAGCTGATGCAAAAGGCCTGCGACATTACTGCCACAGCCTTTAAGCGCGTGCTGAAGTTTGTAAAGCCAGGCGTGAAGGAGTACGAAATTGAAGCGGAGTTTATGCACGAGTTTTTGCGCCATGGCTCGCGCGGCTTTGCTTACGAGCCGATTATTGCCAGCGGAGCCGACTCGTGTGTGTTGCATTACATTCAGAACGATAAAGCTTGCAAATCCGGTGATGTACTTTTACTTGATGTGGGTGCCGAATACGCCAACTACAATGCCGATATGACACGCACCATCCCGGTAAACGGCCGGTTTACCAAGCGGCAAAAAGATGTTTACAATGCGGTGCTCCGGGTAAAGCGTGCAGCGTACACCTTGCTGAAGCCCGGCATGGTGTATTTCGACTACCATAAAGAAGTGCAGAAGATCATGGAAGGTGAATTGCTGAAATTGAAACTGCTCGATAAAACGGACATCAAAAATCAATCGCCCGAAAAGCCGGCCTTTATGAAATACTTTATGCACGGCACCGGCCACCACCTGGGGTTGGATGTACACGATACCGGCAACATGTTCGCCAAAATGAAAGAAGGCATGGTGTGGACAGTGGAACCGGGAATCTACATTAAAGAGGAAGGGCTGGGCATACGGCTTGAAAACAATGTGGTGATTACCAGGAACGGCCTCCACGATTTAATGAAGCACATTCCCATTGAAGCCGAAGAAATTGAAGACCTGATGCACTCAGCATGAATCGCGTACGAACCATAGCGTTTTTATTCATTTTCACCGCCAGTCTGATTTGCCAGGCGCACGAGTTCTGGCTGCAGCCGGATAAGTTCCTGTACCGGAAAGGCGATGTGTTAAAACTAACCTTCATGGTGGGCGAGGATTTTACCGGTGAACGGTGGGATCTGAAGAAACACCGGCTGGTACGGTTCGATCATCACGCAGGCAATTATTCCAACGGACTGATTGAAACGGTTGTTCCGGGTGAAGGAAGCAACCTTGAACTGAAACTGGAGAGCGAAGGAACGCACCTGATTGTCATGCAAAGCAGCAATGCATTTATTGAACTGGAGGCAGACGCATTCAACGCCTACCTGAAAGAGGATGGGCTGGACGACATTATTCAATACCGTGCCAAAACAAATACGCAAAACAAAAGCGCGAAAGAGTATTACCAGCGCAGTGCAAAACTGCTGGTACAGGTGGGCACCGCCACCGATGACACTTACGGCAAACGCACCGGCACCCCGATTGAAATCATACCGGTAAAAAACCCTTATGCACTTAAGCAAGGCGCTGAAATGAAATTCGAAGTGGTGTTTGAAGGTAAGCCGCTCGGTTATTCTTTGATAAAAGTTTGGAACCGCAAAGACAACCGCACCACGGTGCAGAACATTTACACCGAAAAAGACGGCACCTTTACCACCCGGTTAAGCAATACCGGCATGTGGATGGTGAGTTGTGTGAAGATGGTACCGGCAAAAGAGGCCGGGGCCGACTGGCAGAGTTACTGGGGAAGTCTGGTTTTTGGGTTTTGAAAAGTATAATTTATGAGACGTTATTATATTCTTACCAAGTTAGTTTTGTTGTCAAATTTTATATCAGCACAAAGCAGAATTCATTATGATGTAGCTGACTTGATCACAAATGAGGCGAATTGTTATTATTTTAAAGAGGGTCAAATTGTCTCAGGCACGGAAAAAACTTTCAGGGATACAGTTAAAGCATATTATTGCTCTTCTAAAAAGAAGCGATCGATTGAGGTGTTTGATTCCCAGGGAATCCAGAATGGATTTAGTCTTTATTATTATGAAAATGGCAGCCTCAAAGAGCGTGTTTACTTTAAATCAGGTGTTCGTTTTGGAATAGCAACAGAATATTATGAGAACGGAAAAGCCAAAGCTATACTGTCATATCTGGATCCAGGCACATTTGATTTCACCTATCCATTTAAATATAAGATGTTAAGCTGCTGGGATACCACCGGTGTTCAGACTGTTGCCAACTTCAAATGGGTTTTGTAATTACTCCTAGGAGCTTTTAGGTAAACAAATTATAGAATCAGGGAAAATTGTCAACGGACTAAGAGACTCAACATGGACAGTAAGGTTTCCAGATCATAATGAGTATTTGGTTGAAGACTATTCATTGGGAAAATTTATAAAAGGTAAGGAATAATAAATGGGCAGATGGTCGCTGAGTATAGTGAATTTCAAACACAAGCTGAAATTGAAGGTGGGATGAACGCGTTTTACAGTCGCATAATGAAGGAACTCAAATATCCGAGAATTTCAAGAAACAATGGAGTTGAGGGGAAAGTGTTTGTAGAATTTATGATCAATGAGTCCGGGAACCTTTCGGAATTTACTATAATAAAAGCTCCGAATAAGGAACTAGCGGATGAAGCGATACGGGTAGTGAAACTTTCGCCAAAATGGAATCCAGCAATAATCAGGGGATTTCCAATTAAGTCAAGGTATGTTGTACCGGTCATTTTTAAATTAGGATAGCATGTATTCCGACAAAGCCCCCGAACCCGTTGGCCCTTATCCACACGCGCGCAGGGTAGGCAACCTGCTTTTTTTATCGGGGGTAGGGCCGCGTAAAAAGGGATCGAAAGAAATCCCGGGAGTAACGCTTGGTGCCGATGGAAAAATTGCCGCATACAATATTGAAGAACAGTGCCGATCGGTTTTTCAGAATGTGCGGTACATCCTGGAGGCCTCCGGTTCGCGGTGGGAAAACCTGGTAGATGTTACCGTGTTCCTCACAAACATGAAAGACGATTTCCCGGTGTTCAACCGAATCTATGCGGAATACTTTAAAGACAACCAGCCATGCCGCACCACGGTTGAAGTAAATGCGCTGCCCACGCCCATTGCCATTGAACTGAAATGTATTGCTACGGTTGATTAAACCGCAAAACTTTCCCCGCAGCCGCACGTGCGCGAGGCGTTGGGGTTGATGAACTGGAAACCCTTTCCGTTAAGGCCGTCTGAGAAATCAAGCGTGGTGCCCAGCAGGTAGAGCAGGCTCTTTTTATCTACCAGTATTTTTACGCCTTTGTCTTCAAATACCTGGTCGGCCGGAGTAATGGACTCATCGAACGACAAATCGTACATCAGCCCGGAGCAGCCACCACCCTTTACCGATACGCGGATGTTCGGCTCTGCGGCCTTTCCTTCCTGTTTACGCAACTCAATAATCTTATCCTTCGCTTTTTCTGTTACGCTAATCATCGCTCGGTTAATTTAAGAAACGGGGTTCAACACAACACTGAAAACCGTAATGGTGTTCATATCGCGGCCGTAATACAGTTTTTGCAATGCATCCATAATGTTGCCTGCGCGGAAATAGGAAGTATGCAGTTCGCGCTCGCCTTTGGCTACCCACTGTATGGTGTAGCTGTTTTCTTTTTCCTTGTAGTTCTGCACGTAGTCAAGCATCTTTTTCAGCGCATCCAGTTTGTCGGTGCCCGTTTCGGAGTGAAACAAAAACGCCTGGTTGTGCCGGGGGTTAATGGTAATTAAATCAAGTTTTACCTTGCGGTCAACCGTGCTGTATTCAAACACAAGGTCGGACGTGCGCAGGCCCAGGTAATTTTTAATTTCCTGCTGGATGCGGGCCGCTTCTACGTGCATTTCGCTGGTGGTCTCTATCATGGATGTCGGTTTCAAGGCAAAAACTTTTCAAAGCCCGTAAAAGTTCTGACTTTGGGGTACAAAATTAGGCAAATATGAAGAAACTTGAGCATATCGGCATAGCGGTAAAGAACCTGGAGCAGGCCAATACCGTGTTTGCCAGGCTGCTTGGCCGGGAAC
>JAGUUF010000155.1 GCA_020063545.1 Cytophagales bacterium | reverse complement strand
CGGAAGCGGAAACAAAAATGACCTGGTTTTTCCTTCCGGGAAAATACCGGAAACGGCAGGCTATTTTATTGTTCAGAGCGAGGCGGTAACCGTAAAAGCGAATCCGGGAATTACTTTCCGTTGTAATGAAAATGAAATCACTTCTGGCGTATTGTATCACCCGGATTCATCGCGGATCACCATGGGTTACGGCCCGCTGCGCTGGTTTGTCATTAAGCGCGAAGACAGGCTGGGCATCCGCCTGCGCGATCTGGAAAATCCGCTTTTAAAGGAATTTAAAGGGATAGAATTCTTCCCCATAGATCCTGCATGGCGCCTGGAGGGTAAAGTTGAATGGGCCGATTCGTCAAGGACAATTGAAATCACCAATGTGCTTGGTCAAACCCTTCAACAACGTTCGGTCGGTACGCTGGTGTTTGATTACCAGGGTAAAACCTACCGCCTCGATGCATTGGATGAAGGTAACGATGAGTTCTTCATCATTTTTGGCGATGAAACCAACGCCCGTGAAACCTATGGGGCAGGAAGGTATTTGTATGTACCCCTTCCGGACAGTTCAGGCAAGGTTATTCTTGACTTCAATAAAGCGTACAATCCACCCTGTGCGTTTACCGAGTTTGCCACGTGTCCGTTACCACCAAAACAAAATGTGCTGCCCTTTGCCGTACGGGCAGGCGAGAAAAATTATGGAGACCATTAGGATGGCCAATCGCATTGAAGAATTATTCATCAGGAAGAAGGAAAATATTCTTTCCGTTTTTTTTACGGCAGGGTTTCCGCAACTGAATGATACCGTTCGTATTGCGCACGAGCTGGAACAGGCCGGTGCCGATATGATTGAAATTGGAATTCCATTCTCCGATCCGGTGGCGGATGGCCCGGCCATTCAGCACAGCAACAAAGTAGCGCTGGATAACGGCATGAACCTTGTAACCCTTTTTAACCAGGTTGAGGCAATAAAGAAAACGGTAAGCATACCGGTTTTGCTGATGGGCTACCTTAACCCGGTAATGCAGTTTGGAATGACACGGTTTGTTGACGCATGCAACAACAGCGGTGTAGATGGCGTTATCCTCCCGGATTTGCCACCTGAAGAATATGCAGCAGAATACAAAGCACGTTTTGCAGAGCACGCTGTCAGTGTATCGTTTTTGATAACTCCGACAAGCTCTCCTGATCGCATCCGATTGCTGGATGAACTGAGTACAGGGTTTATCTATGCGGTTTCAGCTTCAAGCACTACCGGTACGAAGGAGTCATTCAGTCAGGATCAACTTGAGTATTTTCAGCGGCTGAAAGCCATGCAATTGAAAAACCCTTTTCTTATCGGTTTTGGTGTTTCTAACTCGGCTGCTTTCGGGCAGGCATGCCGGTACGCTGCAGGGGCCATTGTGGGCAGTGCATTTATTAAATCGCTTCAAGTAAAAGGTAATTGTGTTTCAGAATTTATTAACGGGTTGAGAAGGGAAATAAAAAGTCCCGGTAGTTAACCGGGACTTTTCCTGATTTTCAGAATTTCCGGAATCACGTGTCGGACTGGTTGCTGCTGGTTCTTATGAGCCTTAAAGAGTACGTGCCGGCTTATTCTGTTTCAGGTACCCGCCACTAGTGTACTTCAATGGCTTTCGGTTTTACTTTGGTTTCTGCTTCTTTCGGAAGTACAAGGCGCAGAATGCCATTTTCATACCATGCATCAACCTTGTCGGTCTTTACATTTTCGGGCAGGGTAAATGACCGACTGAAGTTGGTGTAGTTGTACTCTTTGCGGGTGTAGTTCTTTTCTTTGCTTTCTTTTTCCATTTCCTTTTCACAGGCAATGGTCAGCACACCGTTTTCCACCGTAATGGTGAAGTCTTTTTTGTTGAGACCGGGCGCAGCCAGTTCAATCTCAAATTCCTTGTCTTTTTCCACAACATTTACGGCAGGAACAACCTGCATCCTCTTCATCCAGTCGGCATCGAAGAAGCGGTCGTTATCGAAGAAGTCAGTCAGCCATCCTTCGTTAAACAACGAAGGGAATCCGGGTTTTTTCATGAGTGTCATACTTCCTCCTTTTTTTATTTGTGCTGTGAAGTAAAAACCGGAATAGTATAAATGCCATGATCCACGGCATATACAGAAAATGATTTTTGTCAGATTATTTTGATGTACCAAAACGAAAACCTATTTACTCCGAAGGGCTGAAATTTGGCACGGTTATAACCGGTCCGAAAAACAGGGCGTTCAGAAACAGCTTATTGGTCCCGTACCAGATTCCCCTGAAGTTCGGATTATCAGAAAACATAATTACCCGGCCTTGCCCATCTCCGCTGAGTAATACTGCTGCCGAATTGGCAACTTTTGGAGCGCTTGCTTTGTGCAGGTACCCGCCAACCAGCGGGTTGGCTTTATACTTTGCCACGGTGGTATACGGATTCTTACTGGGTTGTAAAAAGGTTAACCCGTTGCGATAGATGGAAACATTCCGCTCGGTGAAGCCAAATCCAATGGGGTTGGTTAGGTCCAGGTCAACCTGGAAGATAGAGCCGCCAATGTTGCGGGCGCCTTCCGTATCGGCAGCATGTTCGAAATTTACGCGGGGTTTGTTCTTCACGGTATCGGTGGGAACGAGTTTTTCCTTTGTGAGGCCTTGTTTAATAGCCCACTCGCTGGCGGTTTTAAAAGTTATCAGCGTTCCTCCGTTTTGAATCCAGGATTTTATTTTGTCAACAGCAGGTTTATCCAGCGTGTAGGTGCCGCTTACCATTACCAGAACATTGTAATTATTCCAATTTACGCGGCCAATTGCCGAAACATCAATCTTTGAAATTGGCATCCCGATGCGTTGGTCCAGGAGGTGCCACACTTCGCCCGCTTCGTAACCGTTAACCCCGTTTCCGACAAGCATAGCGGCATTTACCTTTTTTAATGGAACAGCAAACCCAGAACCTAAATCAATTCCCTTAACGTTATACCCGGTTTCAACCGAATAAACATCAACGGCACAAGCTGCACTTACTTTTCTTATGCGGTCAAAAAGTTGTTCAGCATCAAGCGTTTGCTGTTGCACCGGGATGATAAGAGTGCCCTGTCGGAAGTTTCGCTCCTTACCGTTTATCAACGCACTAAACGACCTGAACGCAACTTTTACAATAACATTTTCCTGCTGCAGCTGGTAAATGGTTTTATGTGCCTGGTAATCGGTTTGCTCAATCAGGTAGGCATAATTGCTTCGGGTAACGGGTGCAACCGGTTTTTCCAAATCTTTAGCAATCCGTTCACCCCTGGTAACCGGCCCGCGGATTTCACCATGCGGCATATTAAAGGCGTGTACCAGCGACCAGGTGGAGGCATCGTAAAAAATACTGTCGGTGTAGGTAATGTCTTTTTCGAAGGCTGATCGTACCATGATGTAATTTGGCTGTTCGGTCGGAACAAGGAATGCTTTTCCTTTTTCATAGTTTCTTCCGGCAACGGCCATGTCCCGCGGCAGGTCATACACCTCAATGTCGTGCATGCGCAGCAGGTTCACAAAAGCAAACGTGCGGCTTTGGTCGCTGGCATCGCCAAAAACGTAGCCTTTAACCGGGTTGGCCTTCGCCTGGCTTGCTGCCGTTCGGAAAAAATTCAACCGCAGGTTAATCAGTGTTTCACGCTCGGCCATCGAGGCGCGGATGGTTGCCAGCGATGCGGTAAACTGGTTGCGGATGGTAAACGCGAACGTGATGGGAACGGTGCTGGTCTCCTGCACGTGTCCGCGCGAGCTGGCCTGTTCAAACAAAAAGCCGGCTCCGCCATAAAAATTGACATAGCTCGATCCATACCCCGGATAGAGTTTATCAAATGCTTCCTTGGTAAAATACTGCGAGCCGATGCTATCCATTGCTTTCGCAAAGTACTCCCCGAATTTCGGATACAGCACATCGTAGAGCTGGGCGGGAACAATGGGATTGTTGCTGCTGTATTTGCCCGGGTCAAAATAGAACGTTGAGTTGGTGCCCATTTCGTGGTGGTCGGTCATTACGTAGGGGCGCCATTGGTGAAAGAGTTTAAGCCGGTTGCGGCTCTCGGGGTGTACGCCCAGAAACCAGTCGCGGTTCAAATCAAACCAATAGTGATTGGTTCTCCCCCCGGGCCATATTTCGTTGTGTTCGCGGTCCAGCGGATCGGCAACTGGCGGTGAGGCCTTGTGCATGTTGGCCCAATGGCTGTGCCGGTCGCGCCCATCGGGATTGTACACCGGGTCGAGAAGGATGACCATGTTTTTCAGCCAGTTCCCGGTTTCTTCATCTTCGTTTGCGGTAAGGTAGTATGCGGTAAGCATGGCCGCTTCGGTGCTGGAGGGTTCATTGCCGTGTACGTTGTACCCGAGAAGGATAACCAGCGGCACTGTGTTGAATTGCGATGATGTGTTTCGCTGCAGGTGTTTTTGGCGGATATCTTCCAGGTTAGCATGGTTTTCGGGTGAAGTGATGATGGCGGTTATTTGCTGCCGGTGTTCATGGGTTTTGCCGATTTCGAGCAAACTTACCCGGTTGGAGAGCGCATCAAGGGTTTTAAAATATTCCACCACTTTGTCATGCCGCGTGTGGTGCGAGCCGATGGGGTAGCCCAGAAATTGTTCGGGGGTTGGTATCTGGCTGTTAAACCGCTGCCCCTGCGGGTAGAAGTACGATGGCTGCGCAAGCGCGCCTGCAAGTGCTACAATAAACGAAAGCAGCAGGAGGAATCGTTTCATATGTGGTGGATTAAATTAAAACAAGGACAAATTAGAAACTATTTCCAATTTATTACCGGCAGTTTTACACAGGTGGCCTTGATGCGGGTTCAACTGAATTTGTTCTTGACCCGGTCACTTGATTTTGCGATGGCTTCCGGATAGCATTTTTTCCGAGAACATTCCTTAACTTCCCCTGTGCAAACTTCTGATACGCTCACAGCCTTTCAGGCCAACCTTGACCACACCCTCTTTGCCTGGTCGAAGCAGGCAGGAATCAAACCCCTTAACATTGTCAAAGCAAAAGGAATTTACCTGTATGAAGAAAACGGCCGGAGGATTACAGACTTTTCATCACAACTGATGAATGTAAACATCGGGCATGGCGATGAACGGGTGCACGAAGCAATCCGTAAACAAATGGAGGAGGTGACATACGTTGTGCCGGCTGCTGCAACTGAAATTCGCGGTAAACTTGGCAAAAAACTGGCCGCGATTGCCCCGGAAGGATTGAACAAAACATTCTTTACGCTGGGCGGAGCCGAGGCCATCGAAAATTCGATAAAAATTGCCCGCATTTACACGGGCAGGCCCAAGATAGTTGCCCTCTACCGGTCGTACCACGGTGCAACGTATGGTGCCCTGTCGGCCGGTGGCGATCCGCGCAGGCACGGCATTGACCATTACCCCGTGCCGAACATGATACACGCTGAAAACCCTTACTTCTACCGTTGCCCGTGGCACAGCATAACACCCGAAGAATGTGCCGAACGTGCCGCTGCCCACATGGAACAGGTTAT
>JAGUUF010000189.1 GCA_020063545.1 Cytophagales bacterium | reverse complement strand
GGCAGGAGGTTGGTTCGCCAACCAGTGCAAAATCAATTGGTGGCAGTAAAGACCAGATGCTTTCAATTCCGCCACTTCCCGAAATTTCTTCTTCGGCAGTGGCTGCCAATACTATATTAAACGACAGCTCCTGCTTTTCATAAAGATGAAGGAATGCGGCAATCATGGCTGTAAGCGCACCGCCCGCATCGGTGCTGCCAAGCCCGTAAAGTTTGTCGTCAATAATTTCGCCATCAAACGGATCACGTGTATAACCCGGGTTTGGTTTTACGGTATCGTGATGGGAGTTAAGCAGGATAGTTGGTTTTGACGGATCATAAAATCTGTTTACCGCCCACACATTGTTACCCGAACGGTTGACAACAACACCTTCCTGCTGCAGGTAAGTAAAAATCAACCCGGCTGTTTTTTCCTCTTCGCGGCTAAACGATGGAGTTGACACCAGTTGCCTCAGCAATCCGATTGTTTTTGTAAAAGCGCTATCCGAAATGGCGTTCAACACTATCTGCTATTTACTAATCAATGTACCGGTTGTTTCCTGGCCCGTGTTCCGGCTTAAACTGGCAGCATCACCGATTAACACTTCATGTACGCCCGACCGGATAGCCGCGAATGCGTTTTCAAGTTTAGGTAAAATGCCATCGGCAAAAACACCCTGTTTCAAAAGTTCCTGGTACAATTCGGCATTTAGGGTTCTGATCACCGAGTTTTCATCGGCAATATTCCGCAACACTCCTTTTCGCTCAAAGCAAAAAATCAGCCGCACATCGAAATGTTTGCTCAGCGCTATGGCCAGTACCGAGGCAATGGTATCGGCATTGGTATTAAGCATTACACCACCGGCATGGGTAAGCGAAGCAAATACGGGAACAGTATTTTGCTGAAGCAGAAAGTAAAGGAGTGTAGAATTAATTCCCGATGGCCGGATGTCGCCAACAAAACCATAGTCAATTTCGCCCACAGGCCGTATGCTCGCCCTGATAAGGTTGCCATCGGCACCGGTTACGCCCAGCGCATTACAACCGAGGTGCTGCAGCCGTGCCACCAGTTGCTTGTTTACCAGGCCGCCATATACCATGGTTACCAGGTCGAGCGTTTGTGCATCGGTAATCCTGCGGCCATTTACCAGGCTGGCTTTAACGCCCAACTGCTCCCCGATTTTAGTTGCCAGCCTGCCGCCACCATGTACCAGTATTTTTGGCTCCTTGATGGCTGCAAAGTCGGTGAGAAATTTTGACAATGCTGCCGGGTCATCCAGCACGTTGCCACCGATTTTTATGATAAACAGTTTGTTCATACACCCCCCTTGACCCCCTCAACGAGGGAATCTTTAAAATTAAATCGGAGAATTTCTGCAAGCACAGCCTGGGCCGCCCACACCCGGTTGCCGGCCTGTTGGGTTACAATGCTGTGGGCACCGTCAAGTACTTCGGCACTTAACTCAAGGTTTCTGCGCACCGGCAGGCAATGCATTACCTTTGCATTATTCGTTACCTGCAGTTTCGCGTTGGTTATCATCCACGAGCGGTGTTCGCCATGTAGTTTTCCGTAGTCGGTATAGCTGCTCCAGTTTTTTACATACACAAAGTCGGCACCGGCTAGCGCTTCGGACTGGTTGTAGGTAATCCTGGCGCGTTGTGTAAATGTATCATCCAGTTCATATCCTTCAGGATGCGTTACTACAAACTCAGCCTTACCCCAGCCATTCATCCACTGGGCAAAACTGTTGGCAACACATTGCGGCAGCGGTTTAATGTGGGGCGCCCAGGTTAACACAACTTTAGGTTTTCGGTTTTCGCTAAAGATTTCGGCAATGGTTATCAGATCAGCCAGGCTTTGAAGCGGATGAAGTGTGGCACTTTCCAGGCTCACCACGGGAATGCCCGCATAATTCACAAACTGGCGGATAACCCGTTCGCTGTAGTCTTCTTCGCGGTTTTTAAGGGTTGGAAACGTACGCAGGCCGAGCATATCGAAATACTTACCGAGTACGGGGGCAGCATCCTTTATATGCTCAACCGATGCACCATCCATCACCACACCGTCTTCAAACTCCAAAGCCCATCCCTCACTGCCCACATTAAATACAATGGCTTGCATGCCCAGGTTTTGCGCGGCAACCTGCGTGCTGATGCGTGTGCGCATGCTCGGGTTTAGAAACAACAGCCCGATGCGCCTGCCGCAGCCCAACGCCTGATCCACCAATGGATTTTTTTTATAGTACAATCCTTTGTCAATCAGGGCTTGCACATCAGCAACATCACTTATGGAGATGAAATTTTTCACTTTTGGGTAACCATAAAATTTGCAACACACGTCCGCAGGGCCTCCAAAAACAATTCAGCTTCCTGCATGGTTATCGCCAGCGATGGCAGAAGCCGGATGGTGTTCGGTTTTGCCTCGCCAGTAAATATTCTGTGTGTATTCAGCAACGTGGTGCGCACAAATTGCAGTTCTTCAGGCAAATCAAAGCCAATCATCAGGCCCATCCCGCGCACTGCATCAATACCCCGTACCGATTTCAACCCGGTCATCAGGTAGCTTCCAACACGGTTTGCATTTGCCATCAGGTTTTCATTTTCGATTACTTCCAGCACGGCAAGGCTTGCCGCACAGGCCAGGTGGTTACCGCCAAAGGTAGTGCCGAGCATTCCGCTTTTCGGGTTGATGCCGGGGTGGATAAGCACCCCGCCAACAGGAAAACCATTGCCCATGCCTTTGGCCACGGTAATTAAATCGGGTTTAATTCCGCTATGCTGGTGCGCAAAAAACTTTCCGGTGCGGCCGTAGCCGGATTGAATTTCGTCAAGAATAAGCAATGCGTTATTTGCCCTGCACTGCGCTGACACCATTTGTAAGAATGATGAATCAGGCACATGGATACCGCCCACGCCCTGGATACCTTCGATGATGACCGCGGCTACCGATCCATCCAATGCCCTGAGAAATGCACCTTCATCGTTGAGGGGAACAAACACCACATCATGGCCTTTGTTGAATTCCGAAACAATTTTCGGATTATCCGTAGCAGCAACCGCCCCCGATGTTCTTCCGTGAAAGGCCTTGCGAAAGGCTATTATCTTTTTTCTGCCCGTAACAAACGAAGCCAGTTTCAACGCGTTTTCATTCGCTTCCGCTCCGGAATTACAGAGGAATAACTGGTAGTCAGGATACCCGGAAAGGCTGCCCAGTTTCTCCGCCAACTGCCGCTGCAGCGGATTTTGAACACTGTTGGAATAGAAACCGATGTTGTGAAGCTGATCCTCCAGTCGTTTGATATAATGCGGATGCGAGTGCCCAATGGATATTACCGCATGCCCGCCATACAGATCAAGGTACTTTATACCGCGATCATCCCAAAGCCAGCTTCCTTCGGCCCGCACCGGGGTAATTTCTAACAAGGGATATACATCAAAGAGCTTCATCTGCTGTTGTCAGAATATACTCCCCTTCAATTGCAGCCCCAGTGTTTCTTCAAAACCAACCATCAGGTTCATGTTCTGCACCGCCTGGCCGGAGGCTCCCTTAACGAGGTTATCAATGGCCGAATGAATAACCAGCTTGTCGCCTGTCAATTCAAGGTAAATAAAGCACTTGTTGGTATTTACGGATTGTTTCATGTCAATCATCTCACTGGCAATAACCACAAATGGATGAGCGGAATAAAATTTATGAAACAATGACTTTATTTCGGTGAGCGATTTGGTTACCGTAACCACCGAACTCACAAAAATCCCGCGGGTAAAATCGCCACGCCAGGGTACAAGGTGCAGCGCACCCCCGAATGAAGGTTGTAATTGCCTTAACGACCGGTTAATTTCACCAACGTGCTGGTGGGTAAGGGTTTTGTAAGCCGAGATGTTGTTTGCCCGCCAGGTAAAGTGCGTAGTGTCCTGCAGTTTCTGGCCGGCACCGGTTGAGCCGGTAATGGCGGTTGAATAAATTTCAGTTAAAAGCCCTTCGGCTGCAAGCGGCAGTAAACCAAGCTGGATGGCGGTGGCGAAACATCCCGGGTTGGCTACGTTCTGCGCACGTTTGATTTTCTCGCGGTTAAGTTCGGGAAGGCCGTAAACAAACTCGCGGCCATTAACAGAACCGCCCAGACGGAAGTCATTACTCAGATCAATAACCTTACCGGCATCCGGTAAAATATTTTCCTGCAGAAATTTACTGCTCTCCCCATGCCCGAGGCAAAGAAACAGCACATCAACCTGCCCGGAAACAGTGCCGGTAAATTTCAGTTCGGTTTCTCCGACAAGGTCGCGATGAACGGAGTGGACGGGTGCCCCGGCATGACTGCGGCTATGAACAAACGCTACTTCGACATGGGGATGACGAAACAGTATCCGGAGGGCCTCACCACCGGTGTAGCCCGCACCACCAACGATGCCAGCGTTAATTTTTTTACTCATTACTCTTCCCTCCAGCTTCTCCTGTTACCTGGTGGTAAATCGAAACCTGGTTTCCGAATATCCGGGTAAAGCCTTTTACATCTTCGCCCGTCCAGCCCAGGTTCATTTCACCGTACTTCCCGAACTTTGCCGACATCAGGTCGTAAGGCGACTCAATACCCTGTACCTGGTAGCGGTACGGATGCAACTGAAGATGCACCACACCGGTTACCTGCTTTTGCATACTGGTAAGAAACGCTTCTATGTTGCGCATTACCGGGTCAAGGTACTGACCCTCATGAAGCCAGTTGCCATAGAACTGGGCAAGCTGATCTTTCCAGCTTAACTGCCATTTGGTTAGCACGTGTTTCTCCAGGGCATGATGTGCCTTGATTATCAGCACGGGTGCTGCCGCTTCAAATCCGACACGGCCTTTTATACCGATGATCGTATCGCCCACGTGGATGTCCCTGCCAATGCCGTAAGGCCCGGCAATGGTTTGAAGATGGAGGATAGCGTCAACCGGGTGTTCAAAAAGCCTTTCATTAACCTTCTTTAACTCACCCTGCTCAAACGCGAGTACAACGTTTTCACTTCCTGATTTTGTAACCTGGGTTGGCCAGGCCTCTTCGGGCAGCATGCCCAGGGAGCCAAGCGTTTCTTTACCTCCAACCGATGTACCCCAAAGTCCTTTGTTAATGGAGTACTGCGCCTTCTCAAAGTTCATTACCACTCCCTTTGCCTTCAAGTAGGCCACCTCTGCTTCGCGCGAAAGTTTCTTATCCCGAACCGGGGTTAAGATCTCCACTTCCGGCAACAGGATATTAAATACCATATCAAACCTTACCTGGTCGTTGCCGGCCCCTGTGCTTCCGTGCGCAACGGCATCCGCGCTGATGCTTTTTGCATGGCGCGCTACGGCTAACGCCTGCGAAATACGTTCAGCGCTTACGCTCAACGGGTAGGTTCCGTTTTTCAACACATTACCGTAAATAAGGAACCGGATAACCTTATCGTAATAGGTTTGTGTTTCATCAACGGTATTATGCGAGGCTACACCCAGTGCCGTTGCATGCCGGGCGATGGCCTCCAGCTCGGCCGGGCTAAAACCCCCGGTATTTACAGTTAGCGTATGCACGTCATAGCCAAGTTCATCGGCCAGGTACTTTACACAGTAAGTCGTGTCGAGCCCTCCACTAAATGCCAGTACAACTCGTTTCTTCATGTTACCAAAAGAAAAGGCTTAAAATGGATTTTTTGCCGGGCTCACCCGTGCCGTTACTGCGTGGCCGAAGCATAACAAACTGCTTAAACCGAACCCAACGTTCAAACAGGCGCAAGTTGCCCTTAAACATCCGCCTGCGTTTGCGCTTCAGCTTTCCCTGGGCATTTACCACTACCTGTACCGGCTGCGCCTGTGCTTTGGCGGCAGCCTCTGCCGGATCGAAAAGCATAGCCGTACACATGCAGTTCTTCCGCTCCTTGCTCATCAGGATTTCGTAGTTCACACAACTGCGGCATCCCTTCCAGAATTCCTCATCGGTGGTCAGTTCGGAATAGGTAACGGGTTCGTACCCCAGGTCGGAGTTGATTTTCATTACGGCAAGGCCGGTGGTAAGGCCGAAAAGTTTAGCCTGGGGGTACCGTTGCCGGGAAAGTTCAAATATCTTCCGTTTAATGGCTGTGGCTACTCCTGTTTTCCGGAATGGCGGAGAGACGATAAGGCCGGAGTTGGCCACATACTTTTCATGCTC
>JAGUUF010000021.1 GCA_020063545.1 Cytophagales bacterium | reverse complement strand
TTCGTTGGAAACGGATTGGCCAAGTCCGCCATCGTTGGCATTGGCTTTCACCACGTACCGGTAAACCTGGTTAGCCGGGTCGGCAACATCATCAAAGAGGGTTGTGGCGATGCCGGTGTTGAATGACTGGAGCAGACTTCCACCTGCGTTGTATTTCTCTACACTATAATTGCTCACTCCGTTTTGCCAGCCGGTGTAAGCCGTCCAGGTAAGGCTTACCGCATTTTCGTTTGTCAGGTTACCGGCCAACCGAATCGGGCAGGCTTCGGTGCCCTGGGCTGAAACATTATCGCATACATCCTGGTAGTTAATTCGGTAGCAAAACTGGTCGGAGGTAGTATATTGATTGTCAGCGAAATTCTGAACGCTCGTTTTTGCCAGTTGGCTGAATGACCCTGAACCTGATTTCCGAAAGAGCGTATATTCAACCGGAGTGAAGGCCACATCCTGCAACCAGGTGAGAGCAACACCGGTTGTGCCCACAACTGCGGTAACATTGTTTGTTGCCGTGGGGATATCGGTCGATATGGCTTGACCGCATTTTTGCAGCGAGATGCTTTGGCTGCCGTTGGCGTAATTAGAGGTTACCTGATAACAATAGGTGGTTTTACAGGTTACGTTGGTATCGTTATAAGGTGATGCCACGGGTGCGGCAATGGTTGTTCCATCGCGGTTTACCGAAAAGTTGGTAATGCCTGCCGGATGGGTAACCCAGCCCAGGTTATTTACATTGTTTTGAATCGTCAGATCGAAATTTGCACTGCAAATGATGTTGGAATACGATGTAACAGTACTGGTACACATATCAAAGGCGCCCAGCCGGAAACAATAGTAATTATCATCAGGGCGTAGGTTCGACAGGGTTGAAGTTGAGGTATTGTAAATGGTTTGAGCCAACTGGAACGTGGTGTTGTTGTTGGTGGCAATTTCGAGGCGGTACTGAATGTTATTACCGGTAACCAGGTCGTGATCAACCTGGGAGTTGCTAACAACGCGAAGTTCATCAATAAACGGAGTGGGTAATGCAGCGAGAGCTACTACCGGCTTTGTGTTCGAAATACAATTATCATCGGCATTTACATCTTTTCCGCGTACGGAAACATTTTTTGTACCTCCCGAACCGTATGCATGGTTATTTACCGCCATGCTGCCTTTGGGCACCTGCACTTCGGGTGTGGCATCGTTGTAGTTGATGATGTACGCATCGTAATTGGTGTCGGTAACCCGTACCTGTACCTGGTTGCCGGTGCAGGTAAAGATGTTGAATTCAGGCGGCAGGTTTGGCCTTACCGTTATCTGGATTTGATCCGGGCCGATGTTCTGATAGTTAACCTGCAACGTATAGGTGCCGGGCTGCGAATAGGTGTGGGTAAATACATTTTGTTGGGAGGGTGTACCATCGCCCCAAACCATGTCGCAGGGCTTAAGGCCGGTGCATTCGCCTGTTGTTATCAGGTTGGGGTTGGTAATGGTAACGGTAAGAGAAGCGCATCCTTTTTTTTCGTCAACTTCAAAACGGCCACCGGTGCTTACGTATTGCCCAAACCCCGACAGGGGCAGAAGTACCAGAAGTAAACTGAAGCGCATTTAATCAAGTGCTGTTTCGCGGATAAATTTTTCTGCCTGCTGCAAGTCATCATGCAGCACGCGGTCTTGTTCTACAAACGGCACTGCCTGCCGGAAAGTATGTACAAACGTTTCAATCCGGGGCGATGACTTCAGCGGCCTCCGGAATGCGAGCGCCTGCGAAGCCGTAAACAATTCAATAGCCAGGATGGAATACAGGTTATTCACAATGCGGAAGGCTTTTGTTGCGGCATTGGCGCCCATGCTCACGTGGTCTTCCTGCCCGTTGGATGAAACTATTGAATCAACCGAAGCGGGGGTGCACAGTTGCTTATTCTGGCTAGCCAGTGAAGCAGCGGTATATTGGGGTATCATCATGCCGGAGTTAATACCGGGGTTGGCTACTAAGTAATTGGGCAGGTCGCGCGCCCCCGAAATCAGTTGAAATGTTCTGCGCTCCGAAATGCTGCCGAGTTCGCTCAGCGCTATGCTCAGAAAATCCAGCGCCAGTGCCAGGGGTTGGCCGTGGAAGTTGCCTGCTGAAATAATCTGGTCTGTATCCGGAAAAATATTGGGGTTATCGGTAACGCTGTTTACTTCGGTAAGGATAATACCGGTTACATAGTCAACCGCATCGGCACTGGCACCATGTACCTGCGGGATACACCGGAATGAGTAGGGATCCTGAACATGCTTTTTAGGATGGGCAATAAGTTCGCTGCCCTGCAAACAAGTATGGATTTCCTTCGCTACCCGACTTTGCCCGGCATGGGGGCGGATGGCGTGAACGTTTGGCATAAAGGGTTCAATGCGCCCATCAAAGGCATCAAGCGATAGGGCGGAGATCAGGTTGGCCAGGTGCAACAGCCGGTGGGCATGGTGTATGCACCATACACCATAGGCCAGCATAAACTGGGTTCCATTCAGCAAGGCCAGGCCCTCTTTTGCCTTAAAGTGAATGGGCTGCCAGTTAAATTTTTTATTCAACTCGGCCCCGGTAATGGTTTCGCCCTTGTGATGCACTTCACCCAGCCCGATTAACGGAAGGGAGAGGTGTGCCAGCGGGGCCAGGTCGCCCGAAGCGCCAAGGGATCCCATTTCATAAATTAACGGGTAAATGTTGTTGTTGAAATAGTCAGCCAGCCGCTCAACTGTTTCGAGTTGTACACCGGAGTATCCGTAACCAAGCGACCGAATCTTGAGGAACAACATCAACCTGACAATCTCATCAGGAACAAGCGGGCCGGTTCCACAGGCGTGCGACTTGACCAGGTTGTCCTGCAGCTTCTCC
>JAGUUF010000035.1 GCA_020063545.1 Cytophagales bacterium | reverse complement strand
GTCCTTTGTCTTTCTTATCAATCAACTCGGTTATCATTTCACTGTCGTGAATATTGGCTGTGGTTACCTGGTAGGTTGTAATCAGTTTAGTTTGCTTGTCGGCTTTGATGTGATTTTTGTACCCAAAATAATTCTTGCCGTTGTGCGTAACCCACTTAGCATCAAGGTCTTTCTGCCGTAATTTATTCGGGTTTTCCTTCCAATCGTCAGGAATGGAACCACTGTTTAATTGTTGGTTTTCCTCCCGGCTGTTTCGTTGGATAGGGACTTCTACAATGGAGGCATCGATCATTTTACCTTTGTGTAAAATCACTCCCTTTTTGGTCAAGGTCTTATCTAATAACGAAAATAACTTCTCCACCAGATTCGATTTAACCAGTTCATTTTTAAAGTTCCAGATCGTCTTGGCATCGGGAACGATATCAGATATGGTCAGTCCTAGAAAACGCATGAAGGACAGGCGGTCTAAGATGGCATATTCCGTACTGTCGTCACTCAAATTATAATAGCGTTGCAGTATCAATATCTTGAACATCATCAGGTAATCAAATGACGGGCGCCCTCCTAAGACAGGGTCTTTTCCTGCTGTAAAATGCTCTTCCAAGGGCTTACGGAATATTTCAAAGTCAATATGCTGCTGAAGTTTTACCAAAGGATCGTTCTGCTTGCTGATTTTATCAAGTCGAAACTGCTCATCAAATAATCCTCTTGTTCTCTTTTTCATCCTTTCCGCTTTTTTTCTCAAGTAGCAAAATTTTACGCTAACTTGGTAGGGTTTTTAGAGATACCCTTTATGTTTAAGAAAAGGGCCTTATTGTTTGCAAGATAAAAATAGCGTCTCAGCCCGAGTGGAATTTCAATTGACGAATATTCGGCTGTGTACGTTCTGTCATTTTCAGTAAACTCATCCTGGTAGTTGCGGTAGTTTGGTTCAAGTAAAATTGACCACCGTTTGTTGCGGTTGTTAAAGGAGGGGAAAATCTCCAGTTCAACTCCTACCCTAAATGTTGGTTTTGACCGGAAATTACCGGTAAACATTTGGCCTGAACCCACTTTAGCCGTAACAGATAAAGTCGAATAATTGATGCCTGGACGAAAGTTGACATTTGCAGTAACCGGGGCGTTTCTTTCGTCACCGGCTTCAGTAGGCACAACACCCATACATTCATTGTACCTTTTAAACAAATTCTCAAGCGGTTTGGCCTGGTATGAGACGTCAATTTTCTGTGGCATTTTATCACAACTCAGTGTCCGTTGGAGCTGCTCCAGGTACGTCTTGTTATAAGCTACCTGATTTGGATACGGAAAGTATGCCTTGTAAATAAGTTGCTCGATTTCAGTTGTCAGGGTATTAAAAAAAAATCGAGTTAAACCATCTTCTTTATATACATATAAGTTTGCTTCACCGGTTATAAGAGGCTTTAAAAAAAGAGTTTCATTACTCCAGTCAGGGTTACGGCTTACAGTTGCTCTATTAAGATCGCTACTTGAACGATCGATGTTGACGGTTGCACGTATAAACCGTTCCTCGCCTATAATTCCAAACTCACTTACATCTAAAATGCCCAATACAACCGGGCTTGAAGTTTCATTTAGTTTGTACTCGATCTTTTTAGGATTATAGGCCCCATCTAGCCTGCGAATCAGGCATTCGGTTCGTTCACCGTTGTTGTTAACAAAATATCCTTTGTCCCAGTTATATTGCGAAAAAGCACTTGTTGCCGTTAATGCGAGCAACACACATGATAATACCAGTTTCATTTAAGAATAAACTAATTGATTGGAAGGTCGGTTAAAAGTAAATAACAAAAGATAAATCTTAAAGATAAAAGATAAAAATTTGTAGCTACACTTTCACACCGAGATTTTCTCCAAGCAATTTAAACTGGTTAACCCATTCGGGTTTGTTGCTTAAGGTTTCGATATCCTCCCCTTTCGATATTTCAAAATACAGGTTCTGGCTTTTGTAAAGGTTGGGCTCAAGATTGAATTTCCGCAGCAGGGGGAAAAGGCGGTTAAGTCGTTCGATTCGCTTCAGGTTCCCCCGCTCGGCACTGATGCGCCTGAGTTCTTTGAAAATACTTTCGCCTGCCAGTCGGGCAATACTATCCGGATCGGTAATGGTAAGCTCCCAGGAAGCCAACTCGCCCATTACATGCTCAATCTTTTTTATGTTTATTTTCTCGCTCTGAAAACTGTTTACCAAATCTGCATTCAGTATATACTCAAAGGTTGTGGTATAGGCTTTCGGTATGGGTATATTGTTGTGCGCCAGCGCATTTACCAGGGGATAGTCGCGGTTATAAACCCTACGCAAGGTTTCTTCCAGTTCCACCATGCTCTGGTGGGTTATCATATCGAGCACTTTTCTTTTTTCATCTTTAAACAAATGCCACAGGGTGTATTTATCCGGTCCAAAATACGTTTGCATCAACCCGATAACATCGCCAAGCCTGCCCTCATCAAAAGCAAGTACAATGCGGGTTTGCATGGAGGCAAACGTTACCTCATCCATTTCCAATGAGATATTTCCGAGGATGTTATGCTTACCCAGATAAATGGCTGCAAAGGCAAAGCGCTTTTCCGATCGGGTTACGTTGGAACGTACGCGTGTAATTCCAACCACAAGCCGCTGCTCGCCTGCTTCCCTGCGTACGAAAAACTCGTTGGATGTAGTGTAGTTGAAGATGGGGAAGTTTTCGGGATCTTCTTCGAAAAGGGAAGCCACGGCATAGTGCATACCCACACGCTGAAGGTTTGTTTTGGAAGGCACTACAAAGCGCTCATACGCTGCGGCCCCATTCAGCACCTGAGGATCGTTACTGGGTGCCGATTCAAGGCGCTTCAGAAACTCAGCTTCCAGTTCGCTGCCGCCCAACTGGCTCATCAGCTGCATAGCCCTGCAGGCATACTGCATAATCTGCGTGGTTTCAATACCCGACACTTCATCAAAAAACCATCCGCAACTGGTGTACATCAGCATGGCATGCCGCTGCATCTCCATCAGGCGAAGTACTTTGCCCGGTTCGGCATTTTTGACGGAGTGATCTTTAAGGAACTTCCGGATGGTGTCGTCATTCCGTTTGAGTATTACCTGTATGTAGTCGTTTCGGGCACGCCAGTGGTCTTTAAAATACTGGGAGGCTTCGCGCTCATACAATTCGTTCAGGCTATCACGCAGCCAGTCAAGTGCATTGCGAAGGGGTTTGCGCCACTGCTGGTGCCAGCCGGGTTTGCCAGAATTGCAGCCGCAGTTATCGCGCCAGCGTTCAATTCCATGCACACAACTCCACGAACTGTTTTCATGAATTTGAACTTCATAAACCGGCTGTTGCATGGCCAGAAACTCTCCGTAATTGGTTAGCCGCACACCATCTTTTTTCTCGATATAATCCAGGCAGTAAGCCAGGGCCATGTCGCCATGCTTGTGGTGGTGGCCATACGTCTCGCCATCGGTGGCAATGTGCACCAGTTGTCTGGGTTGGCCATTATCGCTGAACGCAGCTAAAAGTTCTTCGGCAAACTTCTGCCCGTTATTCAACAATCCATTAAAGGCCACGCCCTGTGCGATTTCACCATCATAAAAAAACAGCGTAATAGAATTTCCGGAAGGCAATGGACAGCGGTAAGGTACGCGGGTGTCTATGCCGTTACCTGCAACGTTATGCCAATGTTCTTCTCCTGTTTTGCGAAATGCCTTTGCCTGGCGCGGGGCAAGAATGGTAAAGCGGATGCCCAACTGGGCCAGCACTTCAAGCGTCTCGGTATCGACAGCTGTTTCGGAGAGCCACATGCCTTCGGGTTTCCGGCCGAAGCGGTATTCGAAATCGCGAATGCCCCAAATCACCTGTGTTTCTTTGTCTTTCCGGTTTGCCAGCGGCAGAATCATGTGGTTATATACCTGGGCAATTGCCGAGCCATGCCCGTTAAAGATTTTTATACTCTCCTTATCGGCTTCGAGTATGGCGCGGTAAGTTTCCGGATCATTCTCTTCCATCCAGGAGAGCAGTGTAGGCCCGAAGTTGAAACTGATTTTAGCATAATTGTTTACAATGTCGCGGATAACTTTTCGCTCATCCAGGATGCGGGATGCCGCATTGGGGGCATAGC
>JAGUUF010000097.1 GCA_020063545.1 Cytophagales bacterium | reverse complement strand
CGATAAACCAGCGCTTGAAAAGCTCCATATACTCAAACTCCATTTTGTCGGGGTCGGTAACACCGGTAATCACCCAGGGTTCATTCGTATCGGGGTCAACGGGGGGCGGTGTGGCGGGCAGGGGTTGGCGGTATAGTTGTTGAATCGCCTGGCCCGGGTTTAATGCTGCAAAAGCATCTATCTGTGCTTTGGTGGCACCAAAGGTTGCCCGCCTGAGCAGGTGGGCTGCGCGTTTCGTGCCCAGCGTTCCAAAAAATTCCGGTAACGGCATAGTTAATTTCTATTCGATGGCATTTTATTCCGAAAAAATCTAAATCTTTTCCAATTTACTGATGAAGCGCATTATTACCCGACTATTGTAGTAAATTTCCTTCAACTGCATGTTACCGGTATGTTGTTTAATCTTTTACAGACGCCATGAAACTTATTGAATGCCCACGCGATGCCATGCAGGGATTGGAGAATTTCATTCCCACACCTCAAAAGGTGCGCTACATTAACCAATTGCTGGAGGTTGGCTTTGATACGATTGATTTCGGCAGTTTTGTGTCTGCAAAAGCTATCCCGCAGATGCGCGATACGGCCGAGGTGCTTGCCCAGCTTAGCTGGCAACAAAGCCGTTCAAAACTTCTTGCCATTGTGGCCAACAAGCGTGGTGCCGAGGGGGCTTCGTTGCATGACGGGATAGCCTACCTCGGTTTTCCGCTTTCCATTTCCGAAACCTTTCAGCAGCGCAACACCAACAAATCGATAGCCGAAGCCCTCAATACGGTAGCTGAAATCCAGGAACTTTGTGTGAAGCGAAACAAACAACAGGTGGTGTACATCAGCATGGGTTTCGGCAATCCGTATGGCGACCCGTACGATGCCGAAGTGGTTTCCGGCTTTGTCGATATTCTGAAAACCCTTGGGGTAGGCATTGTTTCGCTGGCTGACACCATTGGTGTTGCCACGCCCGAAAACATTGCAAACTTATTCGGTAACCTTACAAAGGCCCACAGCGGGCTTGAGATGGGTGTTCACCTGCATGCTAACCCTGTTACGGCAACCGAAAAAATTGAGGCGGCCTGGCAGGCAGGATGCAGGCGGTTTGACGGTGCCATAAAAGGTTTTGGCGGGTGCCCGATGGCAAACGATGAACTTGTTGGTAACATCGCCACCGAAACAATTGTTGAATTTCTGGATGCTGTTGGTGCCACACCCGATTTAAACCGCCATGCATTTGCCGAAGCCATGCGCATTTCGGCCGAAATCTTTCCAAACCGTTGAAAATATTACGTGCTGCACTTTTAACGTTTGCAATGCCCTAAGTTTGTAGTAAACTAAATCGGGTAACGCAATGAAATTGGCGGTATTAATAGGGGCACTGTGTATTGCGGCTACATTCTCATGGTCGCAATCAGCAAAGGAGTACACCAACAAAGGCAGGGAGCTTTACGAAAAAGGCGAGTATGTGGAGTCGCTGCTTAACCTGAATAAAGCAATTGAGGTCGATCCGAACTATGCTGCGGCTTACTACCTGCGCGGCAACATTAAAGATAAATTCGATGACCGCCACGGTTCGATGAAAGATTACAACCTGGCCGTTGAGAAAAATCCGAAATTTGCCGAGGCTTTTTTTGCACGAGGCAACGTAAAGATGAAACTGCAGGATTATTACGGTGCCATCGATGACTATTCAACCGCCATCTCGATTAATGAAAATTATGTTGAAGCGTATTATAACCGCGGCAAAGCCAAGCAGTATTTGCAGGCTTACCAGGATGCTATTACCGATTGCACCAAAATCATCCAGATAAATCCGAAAAGCAAAGATGCCTACTACATGCGCGGAATTTTGCGCATTGAGTTTGGCGATTTGAAAAACGGCTGCCTTGACTTAAGCAAAGCGGGCGAACTGGGCGACCTGAATGCCTACGAGTTGATCAAGGAAAAATGTAATACAAAGAATCCTCACGAGTGACCTAACCGGCAAGCAATTGATACTGCTTGCCAGGCAACGATTTGACAATCCCTTTAAATTCAAGGTTTAGTAGTACGGATGCGAGTATGCTTACCGGCAAATTGGTTTTCCAACTGAGTTCATCAATTGAATCCGGGTTTTTCTTCAGCAATTGGTTAACAACGAGTTTCTCATTCTCATCAAGGCCTTCGGTGGCTAAGGCCGGTTTTTTCTTTTTGGCCGATTGAGCAGGGCTCCAGTTCATAATGTACTCAATGTCTTTAACCGAGGTGAGCAGGTGCGCCCGGTTGGTTTTTATCAGGTTATTGCATCCTTCCGAATAGGTTACCCCCACGCTTCCAGGGTAAGCAAACACATCGCGGTTATAGCTGTTGGCGATTTCTGCTGTAATAAGGGCCCCACCTTTAACCGCGGCTTCTACCACAACCAGCGCATCGCACAGGCCGGCAATAATCCGGTTGCGCTGCGGAAAGTTATGCGCATCGGGCTTTGTGCCGAACGGGTTTTCCGTTAGCAGTCCGCCCGTGGCGAGCATTTTTCTTGCCGTTTCTTTGTGTGCAGCGGGATAGATAATGTCCATGCCGCTGCCCATTACGGCAACCGTTGGCAACCCGCAGGCAAGGGCTGCTTTATGGGCGTGAATATCGATGCCATAGGCCAGGCCGCTGATGATTAGCGCCTGGTGCGGAATAAGGGAGTTCACCAATTCATCCACACGCTCCTTACCATACGCGGTTGCCTGGCGGGTACCCACAATGGCCACGATTTTGTCGGCTTCTAAATTCATATTGCCTTTGGTATAGATAACCGAAGGCGCATCGGGTACCTGTTTTAACCGCGAGGGGTAGGCTTTGTCGGTATAGAATAGGAGGTTAACTTCCTCTTTCTCGGCTTTGCGCAATTCTTTCTCGGCACGTTCAAACGGTTTGCCGTTTCGAACAGCCTCCACGGTTTTTGGGCCAACGCCCGGAATTTTAAGCAGCTTTCCTTTCGGGAGTTGAAATACCTTCTCTGCCGACCCGGTGTAGCTGATGAGTTGCCTCACCAGGTAATCGCCAATGCCGGGTATAAAGTGCAGGGCTAAAAGGGAAAGTCGTTCCTTATCCATGTACGTTGACTGAAAACTTTGGAAATCAGAAGGAATCGGGACTGTAAGCCTACTGCGGCAGCCGGTCGCGCACTTCTGCCAGGAACTTCCGCACGGATTTGAGTGAATCGATGAGCTCAAGTTTGTCCTTTACATCAACTTCATTGTTGCGGAGCATCTCTTTTGCGCCCTGAAGGGTAAACCCTTTTTCTTTAACCAGGTGGTAAATGGTGCGCACACTGTCGATGTCTTCTTTGGTGAACTGGCGGTTGCCTTTGCGGTTCTTTTTCGGTTTGATGATGTCGAATTCGGATTCCCAGAAACGGATCAGCGAGGGTGCTACGTTGAAGATTTCGGCCACTTCTCCGATGGAGTAGTAGAGCTTTTCGATTTCTTTTTCTTTGTACGCCATCTTATTGAGCAAGGTAAGTAATAAATCCATTTCCATCAAAGTGCAGGGGCACTTCGGGGAAATCTTTTTTTGTCAGTTCGATAATTTTGGCAAGTGCGCGCTTTTCCGCATCAATTTTTACCCGGTCGCGGGCAACCTGGTAGGTTGATGTGATGTGCCCCTTTAAAAACTTTCCCGATTTGTCGGTATAAACCTTAATGATCGGGGCAATTCCGTTAACCCCCGATACATTCATGCCTCCGTAGGTGCAGAAGTTGCCCAGGCTGTAAGCAATAAAGCGGTTGTTGTACACTTCGACCGCCCGTGTTACGTGCGGGCCGTGCCCAAAAACCACATCGGCACCGGCATCAATAACCGCATGGGCAAATTTCCATACATTACCCCGGTCTTCACCATGAAAAATTTCGGTATTGCGGGTTACGTGCTGATGCTGCGGGCCTTCGGCACCCCCATGAAATGACACGATAACAATATCCACCAGGGAATCAACATGGGCTACGAGGGCTTTTGCCCCGGGAATGTCGAGAAAGGGTACGCAATTGCTGTTCGGAGCAAACGCCACAAAGCCAAAGCGGGTACCGTTTCTTTCAAAGG
>JAGUUF010000157.1 GCA_020063545.1 Cytophagales bacterium | reverse complement strand
CCGAAAGGGTGATGCCGCGCTCGCCCACCCGTGTGTCCAGTCCTTGCGGGAATGCCATAATGTTGTGGTAAACGTCCGCGTCTTTGGCGGCCTGAACAATCTGCTCTTCGCTAAGTTGTTTTACCCCGCCAAACGCAATGTTGTTGCGAATGCTTTCGCTGAACAGGAAAACATCCTGTGGCACGTACCCTATCTGGCTCCGCAAACCCGTAATGTCGTAGTCGGCAATCGGAATATCATCAATCCTGATTTCCCCTTCGCGCACATCGTATAACCGCGCAATTAAATTGGAAACCGTGCTTTTGCCCGAGCCGGTAGTGCCGATAATGGCCAGCGATTCACCGGGATTGATCACAAACGAAACATCCGTTAACGCCCGTATTCCTGTATCGGGATAGGTAAAGCTTACCCGGTCAAACTCAACTTTACCCTGTATCTCGCGCACCAGTTTTTTTTCTGAAACAATGGTAGGTGCGGTATTTAAAAACTCGTTAATGCGTTTCTGGCTTGCTTCTGCCCGCTGCACCAGGCTGCTGGTGTAGCCAAGCGAAGTTACCGGCCAGGTGAGCAGGTTTACATAAATGATAAACTCGGCAATGTGGCCGAACGAAAGGTTTCCGTTAATTACCTCGGTGCTTCCGGCATATACCGTTAAGATGGTGCTGAGGCCAATAAGCCCCATGATGAGCGGGAAAAATAGCGCCTGCACGCGGGTAAGTCGCAGTGACTGGGTTTTGTAGTGATCGCTTGCCCTGGCAAAACTTGTCACGGAATCATCTTCGCGGTTAAACGATTTAAGTACGCGTATGCCGCTGAAGGCCTCCTGCACAAAAGTTGACAACTTAGACTGGCTGCGTTGAATCCGTTCCGAACGCCTCTCGATGGTGTTGTTAACCACATAAATACTGAGCGACAGCAGCGGCAGCGGAATGAGCGCATACCAGGTAAGCTTTGCGCTTATGGTGAACATGACCGGGATGAGGATCAGAAACAAGGTGAGGAGCTGCAACCCGTACATAATGGCCGGACCCAGGTACATGCGCACACGGCTCACATCTTCCGAAATGCGGTTCATCAGGTCACCGGTGTTGTTCTTGCGGTAGAAACTCAGCGGCAGCGCCTGGTAGTGCGCGAAAATCTCATTTTTCAGGTCGAACTCAATCAGCCTCGACATCACAATAATGGTTTGCCGCACCAGGTACAGAAATAATCCGCGGAGCAGCGCCATAAGCAAAATCAAACCGGCATAAAGCAATATGCCTTTCGCAAAAACCCCGAAGAAATTCTGCTGGAGCGAAAGATTGGCGAATGAACGGTAAATGCGGATGTTTTCGATCACCAGATCGATGGCATGCCGCACCAGTTGCGCGGGGATAATCTGGAAAAGGTTTGAAATGATGACAAATACAATGCCCCACAACAAATGGTACTTGTATTTAAGCAGGTATTTATTGAGGTATTTGAGTTCTTTCATTCAAAAAAATTTTGCCAACGCACCTAAAAACGAAAGAAACACGTTAAAGTTCATGCAACCGTTTGATTTACATGGAAAAGCCGGTTAAAGGAAGTAATTTTGTGGCGCTTCAGTGAACCAGAAATTAAAAGTACAATCAATCACTCCTAAAACAAATCCCGATGGAAGTTAAGGAACTAAAAAAAACAGGACATTCCGATTTGTTCACCACCCTCTCAACGCTTGGTCATGAGCAGGTAGTGTTTTGCCATGATGAAGCAACAGGCCTGAAGGCCATTATCGGCATCCACAACACCACGTTGGGCCCTGCCCTTGGGGGTACGCGCATGTGGAACTATGCCACCGAACAGGAAGCGCTTACCGATGTGTTGAGGCTGAGCCGCGGCATGACGTTTAAAGCTTCCATCAGCGGATTAAACCTTGGCGGGGGTAAAGCAGTGATCATCGGTGATGCCAAAACCATGAAGACTGAAGCATTTTTGCGCAGGTTCGGCAAATTCGTGAACAGCCTGGGAGGTAAATACATTACAGCCGAGGACGTAAACATGAAAACAGCCGACATGGAGTTTATTGCCATGGAAACGAAGCACGTTACCGGCTTGCCCGAATCGGTTGGCGGTGGCGGTGATCCGTCACCCGTTACGGCATACGGAACGTACCTCGGCATGAAAGCCAGTGCGAAGAAAGTATTCGGATCCGACAGCCTCTCCGGGAGAAGAGTTGCCGTACAGGGGGTGGGCCAGGTGGGCATGCACCTGGTGGAATACCTCACAAAAGAAAATGCCACTGTGTACATCACGGATATTTCTGAAGAAAAAGTTAAAGCCGTAGCCGGTAAATTCGGAGCAAAGGCGGTTTCACAGGAAGCTATTTATGATCTGGATGTGGACATTTATGCACCGTGTGCCCTTGGCGCCACGCTGAATGACACCACCATTCCGCGGTTAAAATGCAGCATCATTGCCGGTGCAGCAAATAACCAGTTGAAAGATGAAGTG
>JAGUUF010000148.1 GCA_020063545.1 Cytophagales bacterium | reverse complement strand
TACAGCTACTACGGAAGCAAATCCATGTCGTTCCTGGTTGGGGTTAAGCGCGGAAGCCTGTATAACTACTACTACCTGGCTACCATTATTTTCGGGGCCGTTGTTTCGATGGAAACGGTGATAAACATTATTGACATTGCGTATGCCATCATGGCGTTTCCAACCATGTTGTCGGGCTTTGTGCTGGCGCCAAAAGTAATGGCGGAGGCTAAACGCTACTTTGCAAACTTAAAACGGGAGTGAAGAGGTTTTCGCTGGCTACTTATACGTACCTGATAATCCGAAAGTAAACCACAAACCATTTGCAATAAAAAAGCCGGGTAAAATAACCCGGCTTTTAATCGACCCGTTATAAGGTCCTCTTAGCTTTCCATGTGCCAGACTCTTCAGGAGTAACCCAGGTTCCGGTAATGTTGTCACCACTTATTGAACCCTCAATTTCCACATCACCGCAGTTGCACGTTAAGGTAGAGCCTGAAATATCGCCTTCAAATTCAGCTTCATCGTCAGAATTACTACCGGTTGGACGGGCAATAGCCTTCCACTCGTCATCGGAAACGACAAGGTTTAAGGTACCCTCCGAATCGCCTGAGAAGGTGCCCTCAAAAACCATTATCAGTTTATTTGACTTTTCCTTTTCAACTTCAATGGTTACGTCATCATGCCCCGGAATTTCCACGCCAAATACTTCCATATCGGTACCGGTTGAATTGACGTAAAAGCCGATGACCACATCGTTAGTGGTGTTGAGTGTTCCGTAGAAATACCCCTCAAAACCATTTTCAGTATAAGATGCTTCGGTGGTTAAGTTAATGGTATGATTATCGATTTTAAGTGTAATCGATAAAACACCATCTCCGTCATTATCGATGTTGATTTTAACTGTTCCTGATGAGCCTACAACAAGACCTTTGTATATGCCTTTGCCGCTGTTATCGTTAGCGGCCAGGGCTTCGGGCGAATCTACGCAACTTGAGCATACATAAGGCCCGTCATCATCATTACAGCCAGTTGAAAACAAAATAGCTGCCAGTAGAGCTGATTTAATTAGGTGTTTCATAAATTTATTTGGTTTAGAATTTATGCCTGTTTAATTGGCTGCACGCTTAATAAGTAACCCGGGTAGCAAAAACTTACTTCAGCGAGGCAATTTCAGGGCGGGATTGGCTAAGCGGATACTCAAACAACCCGTTCTCCTTAATGGCTTCCTCTACCTTATGGGGAACAAATTTCTCCCAGCCCGGCTCTCCTTTCTTGATCATGGCCAGCACGTTATCGCTGATGATATTGAGGTTGTTGATGTTGGCGTCATCAATGTCTTCCAACTTGTTATTATCCATTAAATACCGGAAAAGGTTTTTAAGGTTCTTCGGCAACGTATGTTCAAAATCGCGGAGGGTGAACAACTTACCGGTATCGGGTAATAATGCCGGATAAATGTAAAGTTTTACGTTTGTGCCGAACAGCGAAGCAAAACATTCCAATATTCCTCCCCTGATGTTTACATACGTGCGCTCGTCAAATACTTTTTGCAGCGCATTAATGCCCATTACAATCCCGATTTTCTTGCCCTTGGTAATGCGCGAGAGGTAGTCCATCAGGCGGTAATATTCAAAGTAATTTGAAATCAATACATTCTGGCCAAGCGAGCAGAGGATGTCGGCACGGTTAAGAAAATCCCGTTCATCAATTGACCCTTCAGGGCCGAGATCGTTCAGGGTAAGTTCAGTCAGCAGCACCATCTTCGACTTCTCCACGTCCGGTTCATTTTTAAAATGCCTGCGCGAAGTAAGCAGCATATCAACATTAACATGGGTTGGTGGCCTAAACCTGCCGCGCAGCACCAGTACGTTTTTCTTATAGAGTTCATCCGAGGGCTGCATCACTTCTCCATCCGGGCCGAACATGGCAGCGCGGGTAAGGCCGTTCTTCACCAGTTTCAGTGCCATCAGCCGGTTATCTACGTGCTTGAAATCAGGGCCGGTAATCCGGAACATGTCAATTTCAATTCTGCGGGTACTCAGCCCGTCCATTAGCGACATGAGGATCTGTTCAGGATCGCTGTAAAATGTACAGGCATAAATCATGTTAACGCCAACAATGCCCAGTGCCAGTTGCTGCTGTATGGGGTCATTGTCGTGCATCTTAACGTGGATGACGCAGTCGTTGGGCTCGGCTTCGGGCCTTAGTTGAAAGCGAAAACCCATCCACCCATGTGCCTGGTTGGTGCGTTCGAAGTTTAACACTTCAACCGTATCGGCAAAGGCAAAAAACCGGGTATCGTTAATCCGGTGAGGCAGGCGTTCGCCCAGTAAATCGTATTCATGATCGAGCATCTTAAAGAGCCGCTCTTCGCATACGTAGCGCTCGCAATAGCCGTAAATGGCATCGCTGAACTTCATGTCGTAAGCACTGATGGTTTTAGCAATGGTGCCGGAGGCGCCACCGGCTTTGAAGAAGTTTGCTGCTACTTCCTGGCCTGCACCAATTTCGGCAAAGGCCCCGTAAATGTCTTTTCTTAAGTTAATGCGCAGGGCTTTCTCCTGCGTGGTTAGTTTCCTGAATTCATCCATATCCAACTGCGACAGTAAAAGTAAGTGAAATTAAGCAGGCCGTCAAAAGTCAATTCAAAGTTAACTGCATTAGTAACCCATTTTTGATAATTAAGGTTTAAGGTCTATTTTTCGAAATTCAACAACCCTCTGCGAATGGATTTACGCGGTACTTTTTCAAGTCGGATTGGTTTTATACTGGCCGCTGCGGGCTCGGCCGTTGGATTGGGCAACATCTGGCGGTTTCCGTACCTGGCCGGCCAAAACGGTG
>JAGUUF010000361.1 GCA_020063545.1 Cytophagales bacterium | reverse complement strand
TTGTGAGGTGGAACAAACCGGTAACCCTTGTAGCCGTTTCAGCTGAGGAAATCGCGGTAGCAGAATTACTGAAAGCTCATCTTGAACAAAAAAATATTTCAGTTACTCTACAGCCAGAAACTACTGCGCGTGATTTTGTAAAACTTGAAATCAACTCCGCAGCCGGCAGCCACCCCGAAGGTTACCGGTTAACCGTAAACCAAAACGGCATTGTTATCCGGGCGGGTACAGGTGCCGGGCTGTTCTACGGTGTTCAATCCTTTATTCAACTGGCAGGAGCCGATGCCAGGCAAATACCCTTTGTTGAAATTGAGGACCAGCCCCGGTTTAGCTACCGCGGACTTCACCTCGATGTTGGCAGGCACATGTTCCCGGTTGATTTCATAAAAAAATATATAGACCTGATGGCCCGGTTTAAATTTAACCGCTTTCACTGGCACCTCACCGAAGACCAGGGCTGGCGCATCGAAATAAAAAAATACCCGAAGCTTCAACAGGTTGCCGCGCACCGTAACGAAACGGTGGTGGGTCATGCCGGAAAATCGAAAACCTACGATGGTACACCGTATGGCGGATACCATACGCAAGATGAAATTAAAAGTGTAGTGGAATATGCCCGCAAGCGGTTCATTACCATTATCCCTGAAATTGAGTTGCCCGGTCATTCGCAGGCTGCCCTGGCTGCTTACCCGCAACTGGGCTGCACAGGCGGGCCATACCAGGTTGCCACCACGTGGGGTGTATTTGAAAACGTGTATTGTGCCGGGAAAGAAGAAACCTTTATCTTTTTACAGGGTGTATTGGATGAGGTACTGGAACTGTTTCCATCGGAGTACATACACATCGGTGGCGATGAATGCCCGAAAACAAGCTGGAAGAAATGCAAATTCTGCCAGGCAAGAATAAAGAAAGAAAAACTGAAAGATGAACACGAGCTGCAGAGCTATTTCATCCAGCGCATCGAAAAGTATCTCAACAGCAAAGGCCGGCAGATCATCGGGTGGGATGAAATACTGGAGGGAGGCCTGGCACCCAACGCCACTGTAATGAGCTGGCGTGGCGAAGCCGGGGGCATTGAAGCGGCAAAAAAACAGCACCGGGTTATTATGACACCCGGCAACTGGTGTTACTTTGATCATTACCAGGATACTGCCGCTAACGAGCCGCTTGCCATTGGCGGCTATACTCCGGTACACGAAGTGTATTCATATGAACCCGTTCCACCGCAGTTAAGTCCTCAGCAGGCCACCTATATTCTCGGAGCCCAGGCCAACCTGTGGACAGAATACATTACCACCCCCGCCCATGCCGAGTACATGGCCTACCCGCGTGCCTGTGCATTGGCCGAAGTGGTTTGGTCGGATACCAAAAGCAAGGACTATAATACTTTTATTAACCGGCTAAAGGCCAACCGGTGGTTGCTGGACGACCTGGGGGTAAACTATGCCCAACATATTTTTAAATAAGGCTACCAATCAACCCGGCCAGCGATTACTTTTGAAAGGTAAACTTCATGACTATGAAAAAGCTTACTTTTTTTACACTCTGTGCATTACTGCTGCTCAGTTTTCAGATCATTAAAACCCAGCTTACCGTAACGGTACGGAATGAATTGGGCAACACCGAAGAAGGGGCCACGGTAATGCTCTTTGAACGCGAAGCAGACTACAAAAGTGAAACAAACATAGCCGCACAAGGGGTTACGGATAAGAAAGGCGTAGCTAAGTTTAAAGACCTGAAAGCCATTTCGTATTACATCATTGTGCGTAAGGACGATAAAGATAATGCCGGTGGCGGGGAGCAAACCAGCAAACTGGAGGCTAATAAGATTAACAAGATTACGGTGGTTATACAGTAACGCTACCGGGTACTGATCAGCATTATCCCAAAGGCAATTACCATCATCCAGAATTTCATTCCGGCCAGCGCAGGAATTATTATAATATCCAGTTCCATCAGCACCGCCAGCAGCACCAGCAATACGGCAATAACCCGCAGAATTGATCGACTTTTGTTATTCATAGCCTGAAGTGTTTACTTTTCAAATATAACGGATAGAATGGCTGAAATCGGCACCAACATTGAAAAAGCTGTACAGTTACTTAAGGCCGGTGAACTGGTAGCCATCCCTACCGAGACCGTTTACGGGCTTGCCGGCAATGCCTTAAATACCGAAGCCGTAGCAAAAATATTCGAAACCAAAAGGCGGCCCTTCTTCGATCCGCTGATTGTGCATGTACCCGATGCCGGTTCGGCAAAACAATACGTTGACTACATTCCGGATAACGCAACCATGCTTGCTCAAAAATTCTGGCCCGGGCCATTAACCCTTGTGTTGAAAAAAAGAGATGTCATTCCCGCACTGGTAACAGCAGGCCTTGATACAGTTGGCCTTCGATGTCCCGATCATGCGCTTACGCACGAATTGCTAAACAATCTTGACTTTCCGCTGGCTGCACCCAGCGCCAATTTATTCGGGCGTGTTAGTCCAACAAAACCCGAGCACGTTAATGAACAGTTAGGTCAGTTCATTCCTTATATTTTAGATGGCGGTACGTGTCCGGTCGGCATTGAATCTACCATTGTAGGATTTGAAGGAGACCGGCCGGTGATTTACCGACTGGGCGGGTTAACGGTAGAGCAGATAAAAGAAGTTGTGGGTAACGTTACCGTAAACACCCATTCTTCATCCAATCCCAAAGCACCCGGCCAGCTTAAAAGCCATTATGCGCCTTCGAAAAAGGTGATACTCGGCAATGTGGAAGAGTTGCTGCAGCATTACCCTGCCCATTGTTCAGGTATATTAACCCTGTCGAAGGATTTCAACTCGCCCTATCAGCGCAGGCTTTCACCCACCGGAAACCTACACGAAGCCGCCAGCAACCTTTTCCAGGCACTGCGCGATTTTGAAACCATGCCGGTAGATGTTATCCTTGCCGAGCTCGTGGAGGAAAATGGCCTGGGCCGGGCCATCAACGACCGGCTTAGAAGAGCCGCCAGCCAGGACACTCAGTTAGAAGGTAGACGCTATGAATAAAGTTAAAAAAGTACTTGTGCTTACCGGTGGCGGAGATTGCCCCGGGCTTAATGCCGTTATCCGGGGCATTGCCAAGCGCGCCCGGAAAGAAAAAAACTGGGAAGTATACGGAAGCATTGAGGCCTTCAACGGAGTGCTTAACGAACCGCAGCAGATCATCCGCCTCACCTCTAAAAAAACTGCCGGTATTCATGTAAAAGGCGGCACCATCTTAAAAACAACCAATAAATCGAACCCGCTGAAGTTCCCCCTCAGGCAAAAAAACGGCACAATAAAGGAAGTTGACCGGTCCGATGAACTGGTGGAAAAAATCAACGCGCTTGGTTTCGATGCCGTGATCAACATCGGGGGTGATGGATCGCAGAAGATTTCGAAAGCACTTCACCAGAAAGGCCTCAACATTGTTGGCGTTCCGAAAACCATTGACAACGACCTGTCGGCAACAGAAATGACATTTGGTTTTCAGACTGCCGTGCAGATAGCCACCGATAGCTTTGATAAACTGGTTACAACGGCCGAAAGCCACCACCGTGTAATGATCATGGAAGTTATGGGCCGCGATGCCGGCTGGATAGCGCTTCATACCGCTATTGCCGGAGGTGCGGAAATCTGCCTCATCCCCGAAATTGCCTATGATGTTCAAAAACTGGTAAAGCGAATTGATGCACGGTACAAAGCCGGAAAGGGATTTGTAAACGTAGTGATTGCCGAAGGCGCCAAACCCAAAGACGGAACCATTGTAGCGCGGGCTGGCGAACAGGGTTCGGAACACGTACGCCTGGGCGGTGTTGCCTTTCAGCTATCAAAGCAATTAAAAGATGCCGGCTGCACGGCTGAAATACGGGAAACCGTTCTCGGCCACATTCAGCGCGGAGGCACACCCACCGCATTCGATCGCGTACTGGCCTCGCTGTTTGGAGTTAAGGCCATGGAACTGGTAATTCATGGCGAGTTCGGTAAAATGGTGGCACTAAAAAACAACAGCATCACCTACGTATCGCTGGAAGAAGCAACGCGGGAATACAATTTTGTGAACAAAGATTCCTACCTGGTGAAGGCGGCCAAAGGATTGGGAATAAGTTTTGGCGATTAACCAGAAGCCATCTCAAAAATAAAATGCGAAACCACAAAGCCACTAAGGTTGAACAAAGAACACGGAGAATCACTTTACAACATATTTTTCTTAGTGCGCTTTGTGCCTTCCTTTGTGTCACTCAGTGGTTAAATTGGATTTTTGTGATGGCTTCTGGTGTACTGTCATGCTGAGGCACCTCCATTGTGGTGACAAAGCATCTCCTGTTCATTGCAAGCGTAATCCCGATAGCCTTGTAGTCATGCGGAACTCACAGCGCCTTTACCACATACCACCCCATTACCACGCACGTAACAAGTTTAAGCAGGGTACTGAATACAAACCCGATAAATGAGCCGATGGCAGCCCGCCATGCCTTTTCCGACTCGGTGTTCGCCAGCAGTTCGCCCACCAATGCACCAATAAATGGCCCGGCAATTATTCCTGCCGGTCCGAACCACACGCCTGCAATCAACCCTACCGCACAACCCCGGATGCCGTACTTTGTGCCACCGAATTTTTTTGTTCCATACAGCGGCACCACATAATCGAGCACCTGGATGACAACCACTACTACAAACCAGATGACAAGGAATGGCGTAGTAAAGGCAGGCTCTTCGCGCAACTGCAGCACAAGCATGCCCGCATAACTAAGCGGGGGGCCGGGCAACAACGGCAGCACACTGCCCGCAAGGCCCGCAAGCAGTAAACAACATGCTACTACTGACCACAAGAGATCCATTCGCAAGCGAACTTACAAAAAATACAGGTGATATGACCGAAATCATAGCGCCTCACCTGCACCAGGTATAGCTTTATCGCACAACACGTAATCCTGAATATGAACACAACCCTTGCATTTGAAGATCAACGCGTTTCGGATATTGCCCTGGAGCATTCTGCCGCTGTAGCCGTTTTTACAAAGTATAACATCGATTTCTGCTGCGGGGGTAAACAATCGCTGAAAGAGGCCTGCGAAAAAAGCGGTATCAGCACAGAAGAAGTGCAACATGAACTCTTTCGGGCCGAAGCATCAGGCCTTCCCGGAACCATCCGGTTTGATACCTGGGATGTTCCGCTGCTGACGGATTTTATTGTGCAGCATCACCACCAGTATGTGAAGCAAAGCATACCTCAACTGCAGCAGCTTCTTGCCAAAGTATGCCACGTGCATGGCGATCGGCACCCTTACCTGTTTACCCTGAAACGCACCTTTAATGACCTGGCCGAAGAACTGCTTCACCACATGCAAAAAGAAGAGGTGATCTTGTTCCCCGAAGCAAAACGCCTCTTTACCGGTAATACCCACACGGTGTTTGATGTACAGGCACCGATGGCCGTTATGGAAAATGAACACGAACATGCCGGCAACCTGGTTAAATCCATCCGGCAAGTAACACGTCAGTATAACCCACCTGCCGATGCCTGTCCTACCTTCAACGTAACCTACAGGCGACTGCAGGAATTTGACCATGATTTGATGCAGCACATCCACCTGGAAAACAACGTACTCTTCGAAAAAGTAAGGGCAAAAACAAAAACAATTTTTTAGAACATGCACCTTAACCAGCAAATTTTAAGCGACACCATCATTTACATGAAATATGCCCGGTACCTGCCCGACCTTAAACGCAGGGAAACCTGGGACGAAATCTGCGACCGCTATCAAACCATGATGGTGGAAAAATACCCGGCACTGGCGGCAGAAACCATCGAAACGATGAACCTCGTGCGCCAGAAAAAAGTATTGCCCTCCATGCGCGCCATGCAGTTTGCCGGCCCGGCCATTGCACGCAACAATTCGCGCATCTACAACTGTGCCTACCTTCCGGTTGATGACATACGCGCTTTTTCCGAAACCATGTTTTTGCTCCTGGGAGGAACCGGTGTCGGCTATTCCGTTCAGTACCATCATGTTGAAAAACTTCCGCCCGTTCATAAAGCAGAAAAGAGAAAAAGATTTTTAGTTGGCGACAGCCTGGAGGGCTGGGCCGATGCCGTTAAGGTTTTGCTTAAAGGGTATTTCGGTTTAAGCGATTACATTCCCGACTTTGATTATTCTGACATCCGCCCGAAAGGCGCCCGCCTGGTAACAGCCGGGGGCAAAGCACCCGGGCCCGAGCCTCTGAAAATTTGTATTGCGCACGTTCAGGCCTTGCTCGACCGGAAAGCCGATGGCGAAAAACTTACCCCGCTGGAATGCCACGACCTGATGTGCCACCTGGCCAATGCCGTGCTGGCGGGCGGCATCCGCAGGTCGGCCATGATTTCGCTATTCTCCTTTGGCGATGACGAAATGCTTACCTGCAAGTACGGCAACTGGTGGGAACTGAACGAACAACGCGGGCGTGCCAACAACTCGGTGGTACTGCAGCGCGATGCCATTACCCGCGAAGAATTTTTTGACCTGTGGAAGAAAATTGAACTCTCCGGTTCGGGCGAACCCGGCTTTTATTTCACCAACGATCCGGATTGGGGAACGAACCCGTGTTGCGAAATTGCCCTGCGACCATTCCAGTTCTGTAACCTGTGCGAGATAAACGTGTCGGACGTGGAGACACAGGAAGAACTAAACACGCGTGCGCGGGCCGCAGCTTACCTGGGTACGCTGCAGGCCGGCTTCACCAACTTCCACTACCTGCGCGAAGGATGGAAAACCACCACCGAACAGGATGCCCTGATTGGCGTGGGCATGACGGGCATTGCCAGCGGCAAGGTG
>JAGUUF010000335.1 GCA_020063545.1 Cytophagales bacterium | reverse complement strand
GAGCAACGGGCTAATGATCCGCACCAGGTCATGGGTCTTTCGGCCGATAAAAATGAAAATGTTTTTGTAGCTGTTTATGGCGCTGGCAAGATAAAAAAGGTAACACCGGCCGGCCAGGTGTTTACGGTGGCCGAAACGGCAGCGAGCTGGTCTCCCACCGGAGTGCTCAGTGCACCCAATGGCGACTTGTGGATACTGGAATGTTCACCTGCAAATGAAGTTCGGGTGGAGCGAATCACGAAAGACGGCAGAAGAATTATCTACTAGGTCTGGAACGAAAGTGCTTTCTGCGCGGGCCTCTTCCATTCTTTCTAAAATTTTCTTTTCGTTTCGTTTGGGGGGCATAGGCAGGGCCCTCGCCCAGTCCGGCAGGCAAGGTCATTTTGGGTATCGGGTAGCCAATCAGGTTTTCAATGCCCTGAAACCTGCGCTGGTCATGTTCATTTACGAAGGTAATGGCTGTGCCTGTGGTTTCAGCGCGGGCGGTGCGCCCGATGCGGTGTACGTAATCTTCGGGGTCGGGCGGAACATCCCAGTTAATTACCATGCTGATGCCCTCCACGTCAATGCCGCGCGAAAGTACATCGGTGCCAATCAGAAAGTTTAGTTGTTTGTTCTTAAATGCACGCAGAATTTCTTCGCGTTCGGCCTGCTCCAAATCCGAATGAAAGGCTTTGGCGGCAATACCTGATTTTCTGAAGGCGCTGTCTAATTTTTTTACGGTTTCCTTGCGGGAGGCAAACAGGATGATGCTGTTCCAGGAATAGGTTTTCAGGATGTGGTCGAGCAGTTTTTCTTTTTGCGAATCGTAAACCACGTAGGCCTGCTGGTCAATGCCCGCAGCAGGTTTTGCAATGGCGATGTTGATCTCCTGCGGGTTGCGCAAAATGCGGCTGGCCAGCGCCCGTATTTTGGGTGGCATGGTGGCCGAGAACAGCAGCGTTTGCCGTTCCTTTGGTAAGTAGCTTACAATTTTTACGATGTCATCGTAAAAACCCATGTCGAGCATGCGATCGGCCTCATCCAGGATGAGGTGCTGTAAATGATCAAACACGGTGGTGCCGGCAGCCAGCAGGGCAATCAGCCGGCCCGGAGTAGCCACAATGATGTCGGCCCCTTGTTCGAGCGCCTTTTTTTGCTGGTCCCACGCTGCCCCGTCCCCGCCTCCGTAAACAGGTATGGAACTAATTCCGGTAAAATAGGCAAAGCCCTCAATCTGCTGATCAATCTGTTGGGCCAGTTCGCGTGTTGGGGCAATAACCAGGGTGTTCAGGTGCCGGTGGTCGGTGTGCATCATTTTATGAATGACCGGCAAAATATACGCGGCTGTTTTGCCCGTGCCTGTTTGCGCACAGGCAATCACATCTTTATTCTGAAGAATTACGGGGATGGCCTGCTCCTGGATGGGCGTAGGCTTTTCATAACCCATAGACGCAAGGCCTTCGTTCAGTTTCGGTTCAAAATTAAAATCGGAGAAATTCATGGAGGGTTAGCAACTGAAAAAACAAAGCCAGACTTGGGGCCTGGCTTTGATGGTGTGTTGGAAAAAATTAATTATTGACTAACCGTACATTTACGGCATTCAATCCTTTTCTTCCCTGGGTAACCTCAAAGGTGATTTCGTCATTCTCACGCACCTGGTCAATAAGGCCCGATACGTGTACAAAATACTCTTCGTTGGTTGCGGTGTCCTTCACAAAGCCGAATCCTTTGGCTTCGTTAAAGAACTTTACTTTTCCTTCTTTCATTAGTGATAATTGTGTTTTTGGCCGTTGGTATTAACCCTTAGGCCGGTGTTATAATTTATTTAAGCCGTAAAGATAGGAATATTTCCCCAATTCAATCCCGGGCAAAAATGCTGAGCCAATGGTTGCAATTTCAGGCAGCTGCTTTTACCGGCTCAATATGAATTTCTTTTTGCCGGTTAATCCGGATAATCCCCAGCTTATCGAGCAGCCGGATGATCAAATAAGTGGGATCAATTTCGTGCCAGCGAATGCCCCCGAAGTTTGCGCGCGAACCATGCTTGTGGTGGTTGTTGTGATAGCTTTCGCCCATCATCAGGAAATCAACCGGTAAAAAGTTTTTTGAAGTATCGCCAACTTCAAAATTGCGGTACCCGTATTTGTGCGCAAACCAGTTGATGATGGCACCATGAATCGGGCTAAGCAGGAACTGGATGGGTAAAAGCAGCCAGAGCCACCAGGTTGTGGCAAACTGCAGGTATACGAGTACATACAGACCTCCCCATAAAATGCGTGACGGCCACGAGCGGGCAAACCTGTCGAATGCATCCCATTTCGGAACGCCTTCGCTGAAGCGCTTATCCACCACCATTTTACCGCTGGCGATGGCCGAGTAAATGGTTTTGGTTTTCCACATCATGTTCCAGATGGTTTCATCGTAGGTGGGCGAGTGGGGGTCGTTTTCCGTATCGGCAAATGCATGGTGCATGCGGTGCATAACCCCGTAGCCATAAGCGCTTAAGTAATTGGAGCCCTGGAAAATCCAGGTAAGCACAAAGAAAACTTTCTCGGTGAACTTGTTCATGGTAAACGCCCGGTGCGAGGCATACCGGTGCAGGAAGAATGTTTGAAAGAACAGCGACAGGTACCAGTGCGCTATAAAAAATGCAATAATGATCATGTAAAAGATTAGGTTACAGGTAAAACAAGCCAAATCAGCGTTATGGGCGTGATTTTACTGTAAGACAATGCTGCTTACCGTTTGTGACAAAATCCTGCAACTAAATTAAGGATTCTTTTTCGGGCTGGAACCAAATGTCGCGTTTCAGCGAGTTAATCAGTTCATCGGTATCGCCCTGGCAGGCTTTTTTAAAACTTTCAAGCAACGAGGCCGGTAATGGAATATCGAAATGAATTTTTGCCGTTTCCTCACTTAATTTCTTTTTTGCCCGGACAAGGAGTTGCCGGCAATGGTCTTTCTTTTTATCGAGCGTTTTATGCAGGGTGTCGTAGTCCACATCAAACACTTCCTTTAACAGGTAAACTGCGCGTTCGAGTGGTTTTAGTTTTTGATGAATGATCTTTATGGCACCGGCCAGGTAAACATCCATGTCAACGTTTGCGGTACTGCTTTCCTTGATTTTAGTGATGAATTCAGGCAGGTGGATGGAATCGAGGTACTCCACTTTTTTTCTTTTCAGCGCGCTGAGGTGATTAAGGCAATTGTTGGTAACAGCTTTTATCAGATAGGCCTTGGTGTTGCCGATCTTTTCCTTTTCGGCACTTAACCATTTCAGAAATGTTTCCTGAACGATGTCTTCTGCATCGGCTTTGCAGCGCAGCAGGTTGTAAGCAATAGCCTGCAACATGGGCTGGTAAAGCGTTATGGTGGCAGCATGGTTCATTAAGCTGTCAAAGGTACGGTAATATTGTGGCATTCTATGCTTCCTGAAATTAAGGCTTACACACGTTCGTTTTATACAACCTGTT
>JAGUUF010000086.1 GCA_020063545.1 Cytophagales bacterium | reverse complement strand
TAGTATCTTCATCCATGCCTCAGGATAATCCAGGTATTCCCCTGTCTTACAAAGACGTTACCATTAAAGCCTGCATAAACGATTTTGCCCGGATTGAGGAGATGCTTATTACTTTGGGGGCTGTTTACATCGGGCACGATGCGCAAACGGATTACTACTTTGAAACAGCCAATGGAAAGTTAAAACTCCGGCAAGGTATTATCGAAAACGTAATCATCCATTATAGGCGCGATGAAACAGATGGTGTAGAGAAAACAACTGTATTCCGCTACGAAGAAAACCCAACAGCCGATCAGGTTAACCAGTTAAAAAAGGAAAATAAGCTGTTGGGGGTAATTAAAAAATCGCGTAAAATTTATCGGGCAGGCAAGTTGAAAATCCATCTTGATACGATGCCCGGTGGCCAGCACTTTATTGAAATTGAAGCTATTGATGTAACCAACCGGGTAACAGAAGAAGAAATCAAAAACCAGTGCCTTGAGCTTAAACAGAAACTGGGCATACCGGATAGCCACCTGGTAAAAACAGGGTATCTGCAAGAGATGGTATTTCCACAAAAATTGCGTTCTTGAGGTATGAAATTCTTTATCCATGTAATTTTTTACTTTACTGCATTTACCGCCATGTCTCAATCCATCAGCAAGAATGAGCACATTATGTTTTTAGCACTGGGCGATTCCTACACCATTGGTGAAAGCGTACCGGAACACGAACGGTGGCCGGTGCAGCTTGTAAAGCGGCTTAAGGCTAAAGGTTACTCGATTGAAGGTCCGCGCATTATCGCCACCACGGGCTGGCGTACCGATGATTTGAAAAATGCTATGGATAAGGCCAATCTTGTAAATGAGTATGGCCTGGTTTCGTTACTCATCGGGGTAAATAACCAGTACCAGGGAAAGCCGGTTGAAAGTTACAAACCCGAATTTGAAGCATTGTTGAAACGGGCAATCGAACTGGCAGGCGGAAGAAAAGAGCGCGTGTTTGTCGTTTCTATTCCCGATTACGGCTACACGCCTTTTGGCCAACCGAAACAGGAATCCATTTCACATGCAATTGACGAGTTTAACAACGCCAACCGCGAAATAACGCTGCGGTACGGAATCCGGTACTATAACATTACCGGCTTAACCCGCAAAGGACTTGACCAACCCGACCTAGTGGCAGCCGATAAGCTGCATCCCTCCGGTGCCATGTATGCATTATGGGCCGATTTGATTGCAGCCGATTTTTAACCTGAACAGCGGTTTATTTTACCGCGTTTCGTTACATTCTGTTATTCTTTGCGATTTTTTAGCCTGATGGGCACCGTAAAGAATCAGGCTGTAAAGCGCTGTAAGTGTTGTAAAGACAATGTATACCATACCTCCCTCTTTAATCCGCTTCAAAATTGCGCAACCGCTGAAAATTTCACCCGGTGAAGTGCCCTAACCTGTGACCAGCGTAATGTTTGGCACGATTTTGCACTTTTACCACCGGTTACCACCCATACAATTTTAGCGCTTGTAAACCGGGGGTAAAATGTAACTTGCAACCGCTTAATAATTTAACCTGAACATGATGATGATGAAATTGAAGTGGACTGCCCTTATCCTGCTTGCTGTACTGTTTAGCACTGAAGCGTTGGCGCAAACCAGCGCTGCCGAAAATGAACAACAGGCAGTACCTGCCGATTGGTTTTTACTGGACCCGGAAACGGATTTCTTCCAGGGCGTAAGTGCCGAGCGCGTATATAATACCCTGCTAAAAGGTAAACCCTCGCGAACGGTTATTGTAGCCGTGATCGATTCCGGGGTGGATATCTTCCATGAAGACCTGAAGGACGTGATTTGGGTAAACACCAAAGAAATACCCGATAACGGTATTGATGACGATAAAAACGGCTACGTGGATGACGTGTACGGCTGGAATTTTATCGGTGGAAAAAAAGGAAATGTGAATGAAGATACCTATGAACTGACCCGCGAATTCATTCGCCTGAAACCGAAATTTGAAAATGCCGATGAAAAGAAAATCGGCAAAAAGCAACAAGCTGAATACGCCTATTGGAAGGATATTCAGGCAAAATTTGAAAGGCGGGCAAAGGAGGCAACCAATCAGTACAACCTGTATAATTCATTCTATCAGAATATTTCGTTTGCCAACGATACCTTGAAGAAAATTCTGAAGGTCGAGCGGCTTACCGCCCAGATTGTAGATACGCTTAAGCCGTCAACACCGGTTAAAGCATTCGCCAAAAATGCCATGAATGTATTGTTTAAAAATTCCGGGCCGGATGCCAACCCCGAAGAATTTCTGGGCGAACTCCGGGATATTGTTCACTATTACGAAGTGCAGGCGCTTTACGGATACAACGAAAATTTTGATCCGCGCGAAGTGGTGGGCGATGACTACGGCAACCCGTATGAGCGCGGGTACGGCAACAACGATGTAAAAGGTCCCGATTCGGAGCACGGCACACATGTGTCTGGCATTATTGCTGCCAACCGCACCAATAACCTGGGCATTAAAGGCATTGCCGATAACGTAAAGATCATGTCGGTGCGTGCTGTACCCAATGGCGATGAGCGCGACAAAGATGTGGCCAACGCCATTTACTATGCCGTGGATAACGGGGCACACATCATCAACATGAGTTTTGGAAAATCGTACTCCCCGCAAAAGGAAGTAGTGGATAAGGCCGTACGCTATGCCGAGTCAAAAGGCGTGTTGCTTATCCATGCAGCAGGCAACGATTCAAAAAATTCGGATGTGGATGTTAACTATCCCTCGCGGTTTTACAAAGACGGTAAGGAATGCAAAACCTGGGTTGAAATCGGGGCCTCTGCATGGGGTGCCGATAATTCGTTTGTCGGTTCTTTTTCCAACTATGGAAAGAAAACGGTTGACTTGTTCTCGCCCGGTGTGCGTATCTATTCAACCATTCCCGAAAACAAATACAAGAATAACGATGGTACCAGCATGGCCAGCCCGGCAACAGCCGGTGTGGCGGCCATTCTGATGGCTTACTTCCCCGATCTGTCGGCCTCGCAGGTGCGCGAAATCCTGCGGCAGTCAACCCGCAAGTTCGATAACCTGAAAGTGGCCAAACCCGGCAGTGGCCAGGAGGTTCCGTTTAAGGACCTGAGCATTACCGGTGGCCTGGTGAATGCCTACGAAGCCGTTAAACTGGCTATGACCATAAGTAAACCGGTTGAAAAGTAGTCCCTGTCGTCCTCTTAAAAAAGCAGGCGCACCAAACCAAAAGATGCTTCGGCCCAGCTTGCAGCGGGCCTCAGCATGACAAACAAAACACTACTGGGTTCAACAAAACCAAGTTGTCGTCCTGAGTCATCCCGCCTTGGCGGGATTGGCGAAGGACCTCCCTAACTAAAGCAACAACCAAAAGATGCTTCGTCACGCTAAAGCTGGCCCCAGCATGACCAAAAAAAATCAATCAGGAACCAATGATCCTTCGCGCAGGAAAACCTCTTCCCGCATAAACTCCTCCGCCCGCTGACTGACCATCGGGATTTTCTCCATGGAGTTTACCTCTATCATACTCACACCAAAATCCTCCACCACAACTCCCTTAACCCGGTAAAACCCGCGGCCACGAAAGGGAGACCTGCGGGCAACATCCGGAAAATGAACCGTATCGAACACGTCTCCCCGCCTGTCGTAAAATGTACCGAAATACATCGGCTCACCCTTCAGCGTACTGGTGTACTTAATGGTTACCATATAACCCAATATGCAAACCGACTTTCCAATATCCGTCAGCAGATCACGTGCCGTGTGGGTTGACTCAACCGGGATAACCAGCCTGAACGGATCGCACAGCGGAAAACCAAGCAGTTCAATCTCATCAAAAGCATCTTCCAGTTCTCCGCGTTGCAGGGGCGGCAGCGGGTAATCGGCCGGCTCGGTATTGAATAATTCGGCCACTGGCGTTCTGGCACGCGCCTGGCTAAGGTACAACATGGCCTCCCATAACAGGCGTTGTTTTGACCTACCGGTAAACCGGAACGCCCCTACCCGGATTAACACGCGTACCTGTTCAAGGCCCACGTTTACCCTGCGCAAAAAATCGTTCAGGCTTGTAAAGTTGCCCGACCGGCTACGCTCAGCAGCAATAGCTTGCGCAATACGGGTTTCAAGGCTTTTCAGGTGGATAAAGCCCAGGTAAATGCGGTTGCCGTAAATAGTCGTAAGGTATTCGCTGTGGTTCACGCAGGGCGCTTCCACGGCAGCACCGTTCATCCGCGCTTCGTGAACATAAAACTCGGTTTTGTAAAATCCGCCAAAGTTGTTGATTACACCCACCATAAACTCCAGCGGGTAATGGGCCTTCAGGTATAAACTCTGGTAACTCTCCACGGCATAACTGGCCGAGTGCCCCTTGGCAAACGAGTAGCCCGAAAAACTTTCAATCTCATACCACACTCGCTCAATAACATGATCGGGATAATGGCGCTGCCGGCAGTTTTCAAAAAACTTATCCTGCACCCGCTTAAATTCCTCGCGCGACCGGTACTTGCCCGACATACCCCTGCGCAGCACATCGGCTTCGGTTAAGGTGAGGCCGGCAAAGTAGTGCGCCACTTTAATAACGTCTTCCTGGTACACCATCACCCCGTAAGTTTCCTTCATCAACTCATCCATCTTCGGGTGGATGGACTCATAGGTGCCGCCATTGCGAACAGCATGAAAGCGCTCAATGTAGGCCCGCATCATACCCGAACGCGCCACTCCCGGCCTGATGATGGAACTGGCCGCTACCAGCGTAAGGTAATCTTCGCACCGCAGCTTGCCCAGCAGCATGCGCATGGCGGGCGACTCCACGTAAAAGCAGCCCATGGTTTTTCCGGCACGCATCAACTGCCTGATTTTTTCGTCTTTCTTAAAATCCGCGAACCGGTGCACATCTACATCAACACCGCGGTTGCGCTTTACATGCTTTACGGTTTCCTTGATATGCCCCAGTCCGCGCTGGCTCAGGATATCGAACTTGTAAATGCCAAAATCTTCGGCATTGTGCATTTCGAAATGTGACACCGGCAAACCTTTTGGTGGCAGTTCGGTAGCGGTATACGCATAGATGGGTTTTTCCGTAATCAGCACCCCCCCGGCATGAATGGAGATGTTGGCAGGCAAATCCTTGATGCGATCAGCATACTTGAAGATCAGTTCGGTGATGTGATCGCGATTCCGGTTTTCATCGGGATATTCCACCAGCGCATCAATTTCATTTTTCGGCAACCCGAAAACTTTTCCGAGTTCGCGCAGTACCGAGCGTTTCTGGTAGGTAACGTGCGTACCGAGCAGGCACACGTGGTCGCTGCCATAGCGGGTAAACAGGTATTCATAAATGGCATCGCGGTTATCCCACGAAAAGTCAATATCGAAATCAGGTGGTGACGTACGCTCGGTGTTCAAAAACCGTTCGAAATACAAGTCCAGTTCAACCGGGTCAACGTTGGTAATGCCCAGGCAATAGGCCACCATGCTGTTGGCCCCGCTGCCGCGGCCTACAAAATCAAAATTGCTGGCGCGGGCAAAACAAACCAGGTCGTAGGCAATCAGGTAATACGCACAAAAGCCTTTTTGCCTGATGATGCTGAGTTCGCGCTGAAAGCGCTCACGCAAAACCGGGTTGCCTGCATCGTATAACCGCTGAAATCCCTCCCATGCCTGGGTAACCAGAAAATCCCAGTCGCTGGCCTCGCTGCCGGTAACGTGTTTCTTGTTCTTGTCTTCGCCCAGTGTAAAATCAACCGAGCATTGATCCAGCAGCCGGGCAGTGTTTTCCGCCAGTTCAGGATATCCAGCCAACCTGTCTTTCAGCTCATCTACCGGCATCATGATTTCATCGGCACGGGCCTGCTGGTGGGGCTGCAGTTTGCTGAGTACCGTGTTGTAATGAATAGCTCGCAGCAACCGGTGAACATTGAAGTCAATTTTACCGGAAAACGTTACCGGGTGAAGCAGCACAAATTGATGTTGGTGGGCTTTCCGGCTTGGAAACCGGTTGTACTGGTTTAGCTGATGGAGCCCCACCCCTACAAATTCATTCGGGCGAAGTAATTCCGGCTCTGATTTTCCAAACGGATAAATAACAAAAACTTCTTCTATTTCGGGGGCGCGCTGCGGAAAGGGTTTACCCGTGGCATTATGGTGCGACAGGAACCGGTTTATTTTTTCAAAGCCGTTGTTGTTGCGCGCCAGGATGATGTACAGGAGCTCGTGGTCGTTTTCCTTGTTCCTGAATTCAACTCCGAGAACGATTTCAAGACTCCCATCATTTCCCCCTTGAAGGTGGGCAAAGGAGGGTGTTCTGCAAACCCGCAGCATCTCAATGTACGAGGCCACGTTGTTGATCTCGGTTAGCGCCAGTTTGCGCACACCGCACCTGCGGGCTTCCTCCACCAGCTTTTGAACCGGCAGGGTGCCGTATTTAAAACTAAAGGCGGTGTGGCAGTTCAGGTACATGGTTATCCGAAGGTAGCCAGATTGCCATGACCACTGCATGCTTCAGGAACAGTAATGTCAGCAGTTGTCAGGAATTGAGTCGTCTCCTGAAATGCATGAGCACATTTCGTTGCTGAGATTTTGGTTGTGGCAGTCGCTTTTGCAGTAAAAAACCAGCTTGTTCAAGTTTTCCTGCATAGACTGAAACAGAATCTTCCACCAACCCGGGGTGAAACTCAATAACGAGACGGTGTACTTTTCGGATGGCATGGGTTTGAATCAAATCATTGAGTATTGCTGCCTCGGAACCCTCGGTATCAATTTTTAAAAGATCCACTTCGCAATGGATGAAATCAGATAACCGGCTTACCGGAACCTCGGTAACCTGAGCGCCATAGTTTTTTACCAGGCTGGAATTGAGTGAACCCTTTCCATACGTTGGACTGAACAATTTTCCGTTTCCCGAATAATCAGCAAGGGCAGTCTGATAAACCACACAATTTGAGATGGTGTTTTTTTCTATATTTCCTTTCAGCAAATCAAAAACAGCGCGATCAGGCTCAAACGCAATCATGCGGGCATGCGGATACCTGCGATGAAAATACAAAACAGAAAGACCAATGTTGCTCCCACAATCAACGATCAACGCGTCAGGTTTTAAACGGGTTGTCCGGTAAACCTCCCGCACAAAAATCTCTTCATATTGATTGATTAGCGTACCGTAATCAAAAAAATACACTTCAAAACCGAGAAATTTCTCCGTTAACGTCCCGGAGGAAGTACCCCTTCGCAATTGTATTTTATGATGCCATACCGAGTGGATGAGCAGCCGGAAATAACCCTTTAATACCCTGATACTGTCCTTTTTATAAAACCTGCGGAGTATGAGAAAAAAAATTGTCAGGTAGTGCATCATCGCAGCAGTGAAAGCCTATGAAAATTAACACTTTGAAAACAACTGATAGGAAAGTTATCGTTAATTTGCCCGTATGCCCCGCATTTCAGAAACCGACCTGATTTTGAATAAAGACGGCAGCGTGTACCACCTTAACCTGCTGCCCAAGCACGTTTCGGATATCGTGATTATGGTGGGCGACCCCGGCCGTGTTTACCGCGTAAGCCAGTTTTTCGATGAAGTGGATTTCGAAATGAATAAACGTGAATTTATTACACACGTGGGCCGGTTTAACGGTAAACGAATTACGGTAATGAGCACCGGTATCGGCACCGATAATGTTGAAATTGCCCTGACGGAGCTCGATGCCCTGGTTAACATAGACCTGAAAACGCGCGAACCGAAAACCAAAAAGAAGAAACTGAAGATCATCCGCATCGGTACTTCAGGGGCACTGCAGGAAGACATCCCCATAGGTTCACAATTAATTTCAGAGTATGGCGTAGGATTGGATAACCTGATGAATTTCTACAACCTGCCCCTTACCCATTTTGAGAAACGCATCGGCAAGGACATTAAACAGCAAACCGGCCTGGGGTTTACCCCGTATGTAATTCGGGGATCGGAGTTACTATTGAAGCGCATCGGGCATGATATGCTTGTGGGCAATACCGTTACCGCACCCGGGTTTTACGCCCCACAGGGAAGAAAAATCCGGGCAGCCGTACGCTTCCCGAAATTACTGGATGACTTCACCTGCTATCACAACAAGGCCGGAAGTTTCTGGCTGACTAATTTTGAAATGGAAACCGCAGCCTATTATGCGCTCGGGCGCCTGCTCGACCATGAAATAATCAGTGTAAACGCCATCATCGCCAACCGTGTTAAGAAAAAGTTCATGAAAAATCACGACAAGGTTATTGACGACCTGATACGCAAGGTTTTGGAACGCGTGTAGTAGGTATAGCCAACTCAAAAATGCATAACCACAAAGAACTACACCAGGTTTTCATCGTGAACTTTATGCACTTTTCAGGGATTTTGTGGTTTTTATACACCCAGGTCGGCTCCATCGGCAATAAGCAACAGCAATTCCTTTACTTCTTCAGCTTTTCCGTGTTCGCCCATTTTATCGAATGACATGATCAGGTTGCGGAACACCCTGCGCACAATTTCGAGGCTGGAGCAGGGTTCAAAAAATGAAGGTTGCGGGGCCAGGTGCAATTCATGAATATAATTCTCAATATCCTGCCGTGAAAAAATCAACCCCTTGTTAAACGCGTTAATGTAGAACTGGGTCTTTTCATCCTTATACGTAAGGATAAACAGGTTGGGCAGGTTAACTCCGTAAACCGGAAGTTTCAGTTTCTGTGCAACCAGCATGTAGATGACACACAATGAAATTGGATTTCCTTTTCGGGTTTCGAGCACTACGTTAATCATGGAATTACCCGGTGAATGAAAATTCTTGGTGTTGGCACCAAACTTTAGCTTGTTGAATAACACCCCGTTCAATACTTTAACCTGGTCAAACGCATAGAGGTCGGGCTTAAACTCCAGCCATGCCTCATAATAAATCTGCTCCAAATCCTGCTTTAACCGTTCCAGTTCAAGGTCGGGGTATTGGTAGGTGGCGATTAACCACAGCCCGGTAAGTAAATCCTGGTCGGTGCTGGCGTACCAGTCGGCAACACGTTGTTTTAGCAGTTCATACTGAAGATCGTGGATCAGGTTTTCAATCTTACGCTGCACCAGCGGATTGAAATTATTTTCCCACTCCTGCTCAAGGTAGGGAATAACTTCCTTGCCAAGCGATCGGATTTTTCCGGTTACTTCGGCTACCACCTGCTCGTCATTATCGTCAAGCAGCGAAACCAGCGCTTTCAGTTCTTTGTCGCTCATCAGGTTTGAATAACACCCACATTAAACCGCTCAACGGGAGCATGATTGGCCGCTTCAATACCGATGGAAATAGCTTGCCGGGTTTCAACGGGGTCGATAATGCCGTCAACCCACAGCCTGGCCGCGGCATAATACGGGCTAAGCTGCTCGTTGTACCTGTCGGTGATCTCCTTCAGCAAACTGTTTTCTTCCTCTTTGCTGATTTCTTTGCCCTGGGCCTTGAGTGCAGCAATGCGTATCTGCAACAGGGTTTTTGCTGCCGAAGCGCCACTCATCACCGCTATCTGTGCCGATGGCCACGCAAAAATCAGCCGCGGATCGTACGCTTTGCCGCACATGGCGTAATTGCCGGCCCCGTACGAGTTTCCCATAATGATGGTAAACTTCGGTACGGTTGAGTTGGCCATGGCATTTACCATTTTCGCACCATCTTTAATAATGCCGCCATGTTCGGCCTTACTGCCCACCATAAAACCGCTTACATCCTGTAAAAAAATCAGCGGTATTTTACGTTGGTTGCAATTCATGATAAATCGTGCAGCCTTGTCGGCCGAGTCGGAGTAGATTACCCCGCCCATCTGCATCTCGCCTTTCTTTGATTTTACCACCTTGCGCTGGTTGGCTACAATGCCTACAGCCCAACCGTCAATTCGTGCCGTTCCGCAAATCAGCGTTTTGCCGTACAGCGCTTTGTATTCATCAAATTCCGAGTTATCCACCAACCGGTGAATGATCTCCATTGTATCATACGGCTTAACGCGGTCAGCCGGAAAGATGCCATAGATCTCTTTCGGATCCGCTTTTGGCATTGCAGGAGTTGCCCTGTCGAAGCCGGCTTTTTCAGGGTGCCCCAGTTTGTCGAACAGCGACCGGATGTAATCCAGGCAGGCTTCGTCATTCGGAAATTTATTGTCGGTTACCCCGGAGATTTCACAATGCGTGGTTGCACCGCCCAGGGTTTCATTGTCGATGTCTTCGCCAATGGCTGCTTTAACCAGGTACGAACCTGCCAGGAATATCGATCCGGTTTTGTCAACAATCATCGCCTCATCCGACATAATCGGAAGGTATGCACCCCCGGCAACGCAACTGCCCATAATGGCGGCAATCTGTACAATGCCCATTGACGACATCTTCGCGTTGTTCCTGAATTGCCGTCCGAAATGCTCCTTGTCGGGAAAAATTTCATCCTGCATCGGTAAAAACACCCCGGCACTGTCGACCAGGTAAACAATGGGCATCCTGTTTTCCATGGCAACCTCCTGGGCGCGCAGGTTTTTCTTGGCGGTAACCGGAAACCAGGCGCCTGCTTTTACGGTGGCATCGTTGGCAACAATTACACATTGCCTGCCTTTTATGTAGCCGATGCCGGTAACCACACCACCTGACGGGCATCCGCCCTGTTCTTTGTACATGCCGTCACCGGCAAACAACCCGATTTCAAGAAAGGGCGAATCCTTGTCGGTAAGGTAGGTAATGCGTTCGCGTGCAGTGAGCTTGCCCTTCTGGTGCTGCTCTTTTATTTTTTTTTCGCCACCTCCCAGTTTAGTTGCCACCGATTTTACATGCAGCCGGTGGATCAACTGTTTGTAGTGATC
>JAGUUF010000114.1 GCA_020063545.1 Cytophagales bacterium | reverse complement strand
TGATATTCTTTTTCATAACCGGAAAGGACGTAAGTTAGTTAAGTTGTTGCGTTTGACCGTGAGGTAATCATTTCGGTAGAGTGAATAAGCTCATCCCATGTTTCGGTGAGTTTTTGAAGAAACTTCATACCCCTGTCGGTAAGTTTGTAGTATTTGCGGGGCGGGCCCGATTTTGACTCTACCCACTTGTATTCCAGCAGGCCCGCATTCTTGAGCCGCGTAAGCAACGGGTAAAGGGTTCCTTCCACAACAATCATCCGGGCGTTGGTAAGTTCATCCAGCAGGTCGGATGCATACACTTCGCCTCTCGAGATGATGTGAAGGACACAGTACTCCAAAATACCCTTGCGCATCTGCACTTGTGTGTTCTCCAGGTTCATAACAGCCGGCCTTTTGCAGCCGGTACTTGGCATCACCAAGTACTGAGCCAAAAGAAGTAAATTTCTGTGAAGTGCATTTTCGGGCTAAAATGAAGGATTTTACTGTCCGGAAGTTTCGTTTTCCTGCAACTACTGGTCATAATTGAACAGTGAAAAATCAGAAGCGTACATGTTACGGGCAAGCGCCAAGGTGCGGCCTGAATAGTACGAACGGAACACGTAAGGTTGTAAACTCCGGTTCAGGTGGGGCAGTTGCATGCCATAGCCCGACAGGAAATTTTGCAGTTCTCCGGGCTGCTCAAGTTTAAAAACCCTTACGGGGATTTTTCCTTTCCGGTAAGCCTCCAGGAAGCAATGCTGCGGGCGAAAATGCTGATCCTTTAGTTTGTCAGGAATGCGGCTGATGCGCAGCACAAACTCGTCAAATGAAAGGGTGGGTTTCAGCACATCAAACAGGTAGCCGCTATAGATAAATCCGGTATCCCTTCGCTCAAAAAAATCGCGGTAAACCGAAACCAGCCGGTGCAGCGGATGGCGCACCACCGTAAAGCCGGTTTGTTGATTCAACTCCGGTCTAACATCCTTTTCCAGCCAGCAGTCGGTTAGCAGGTTTAGTTGGGTTGCATTAAGGTTTGCCGGTAAATCATGAAAGTTGTTCTTCAATATGGAAAAGGCGCACGAAGTATTTGCCGCTTTGGGTATGCGCACATAGAAAAGATTTTTTTCACTGGCCTGCAGATGGCCGCCCTTGCCGGGCAACGAGTGTTTGATATGCGCTGCTGCTGCCCGCCATGGAGTAACCGTGCGCTGGGTTGCTCTTTCGGCAATAGCGTTTGGGGGAAGAAATTTTTCAAGCCCGGCCAGTTGTTTTTTTTTTATCAAGGCAAAATCGGTAACCGGACTGCTGAATGAACCATGCCTGGCGATAAGGCTGACTAACGTAAATGCATTGGCCAATGGTGCACCGGGTTTAAACGCGGTAAAACTATAAAAAGCAGGGGGATGTTTCTGCCTTTTACTTGATGTGGCCAATCGGTATAAACGCCAATCCTGCCGTATATTGCAGGGTGAAGAAGTTGGCTTTCAGTAAAATACCGATGATTTGGCGAGGTTTGGTGCTGTTTTTTCTGCTGGGAACGATGGCACCCGCTTTTTCGCAGTACGGTAACGAATGGATACGCTTTAACCAATCCTACTATAAAATACCGGTAGCCGAAACCGGCCTTTACCGCATTACCTATGCTGACCTTCAGAATGCGGGCTTCCCGGTTGGCAGTGTTGACCCGCGCAGGCTGCAGGTGTTTCACCGCGGGGTTGAACAAGCCATCTATGTGGAAGGCGAATCGGATGCCGTATTTAATGTTACCGACTACATTGAATTTTATGGCGTAAAAAATGACGGCACGCAGGATGCCGAATTGTACAAACCTTCAACTTCACAGCCGCACGCGTACTACAATATCTTCAACGACACAACGTGGTATTTTTTGACTTACAATCTGCTTCAGGCCGGCAAGCGGATGCCGGTGACCTGGGAAGTGAACGTTTCCGGCATCCCGAAGGAAACCTCGCATGCCCGGCAAAGTTTGCTGGTGCTGTCAAATCAATATGCAACGGGTATCGGCCATGGCTCCCCGCCCAATAATTTTATTCAGAATACTTTTTTCGATTTGGGCGAAGGGTGGACCGGCATTTTGCTGCGGCAAAATGAGCAGGCCGATTATGTATTGCAGAATATAACGAACCATGTACAGGCTGACGGAACGCCTGTACTGGAAGTGCAGGTGGTGAGCCGTGCCGATGTGCTTAACCGCGTAGAAATTTACGCAGGTCCGAATGCGGCAGGCCTGCGGCTGGTAACCACGCAAAACTTTTCCGGGTTTACCCCGGTAACCCTCACACTTCCCATCAACTGGACCGACATTGGTGCAGATGGCAACATGACGGTTCGGGTCCGCGCGCTTAGCCAGGGGGCAGGTGCCGCACGACTGAGTGCATCGTATGTTAACCTTACATTTCCTCAATCCTATAATGCCGGCAGCGCTGCCGAAAAGTTTTTCAACCTGCGCGAAAATCCATCCGGTAAATCCTACATCGAAATACAAAGCCCACCGGCAGGTGCCCGGCTGTTCGATGTAACGGATCCGGCCAACGTTACCTGGTATAAACCCCCAACACCCGTGTCACCGCTCCACCCGGTTATCTCGGGAACCGCGGTGTCACGAAAACTTTTTCTTACATCCGTTACACAGGCAGTTACTGCAATTAAGCAGGTAACGTTCAGGCAGATTAACCCCGCTGAGCATGACTACCTCATTATCAGCCACCCGCTGCTGCGCCAGCCTGCCGGTGGATATGCCGACCCGGTTAATGCCTATGCGGAATACCGGGCTTCGTTTGGGGGTGGCGGTTATGATACGCTGGTGGTAAACATCGGCCAGTTGTACGATCAGTTTGCTTATGGCGAAACCACTCCGCTTGCCATTTACCGTTTTATGAAATTTTTTGCGGATAACCACCTTCCAAAGTACCTGTTCATTATCGGCAAGGGGCTTGATCCTTCATGGAATTATTTCCGGAACCCCAATGCACCCGAATTCTCCGTTTACAAAAACCTGGTTCCCTCAGCGGGGATGCCTGCTTCCGATATGTACTTTACCATCGGCCTGGCCGGAACCACGTATGAACCGGCCGTTCCAACCGGCCGTATTTCATCCACTTCGGCTGCGCAGGTTGCCGCCTACCTGAATAAAGTAAAAGAAATGGAAGCAACACCCTTCGATGCGCTGTGGCGCAAACGTCTCGTGCATTTAAGCGGGGGCATTGCACCAGGAGAGACGGACTTGTTCAGGATTTTCCTTGAACAATATGGCGAAGTTGCCAAAGGCCCGTACCTGGGTGCCGCGATAAAAGCACAGGCCAAGAATACCACCGAAGTTGGCGAGCTCATTAACATTGCCGAAGAAGTGAACAACGGCACCAATCTGATTACCTTCTTCGGCCACAGTTCGCCAACCACCAACGATTTTGAAGTTGGCTATGTAACCGACCCGTTACTCGGGTATAACAATACGGGTAAGTACCCGATGTTCCTGATTAACGGTTGCAATGCGGCCGACTTTTTTACCACCGCGCTGCGCTGGGGCGAAGACTGGGTATTGGCTGCCAATAAAGGTGCCCTTGGTTTTATGGCCCATACCTCATTTGGTTATACCGCTACGCTTCGAAAATACTCCGACATGTTTTACAACGTTGCGTATGGCGACTCAGCCTTTATAAAAAAAGGAGTAGGCAATGTGCAGCAGGAAGTAGCCCGCAGGTATATGCTCACCAGTTCGCCAACCGAAATTAACCTTACCCAGGTTAGCCAGATGTTGCTGCTGGGTGACCCGGCCGTAAAAGTTTTTGGAGCAACCCGGCCTGATTATGAGGTGAGCAGCAATACGCTGGCCGTTGAATCGCTGGATGGCGAACCGGTTACAGCCCTCACGGATGAATTCGCGATCCGGTTTATCATCCGCAACTTTGGGCAGGCGCGGCCCGATGCCCTGCCGGTGCGGGTAACCCGCATCTTCAACGACAACAGCACGGAAGTTTACGATACCCTGTACAACCCTGTGTTTCATTCCGACACGGTATTGTTCGTTATACGGCAGCAGAAAAACAAAGGCTTTGGCAACAACACGTTCAGGGTGGTGCTCGATCCGTTTAACCAGTACGCTGAACTGAGTGAAGAAAACAACGAAGCGGAAATCAACCTGTTCATCCCGCTTAACATTACCCGCAACCTCTATCCGTATGATTTTGCCATCGTAAATTCTTCCACCGCCACCCTTACATTTTCCAGTTCCGATATTCTTGGCGTGGCCCGCGATTTTGAACTGGAGGTTGACACGGTAAACACCTTTGCCAGTCCGTTCCGGCAGCAGTTTGTTGTAAACGGGGTGATCGCTGAAAAAACGATTAACCTTCTTTCGCAGGATTCGCTGGTGTACTATTGGCGCAC
>JAGUUF010000176.1 GCA_020063545.1 Cytophagales bacterium | reverse complement strand
TTGAATAAGCCAGGTTCGCTTGATTTTTAGGCGTTCAAAATGTAAATTCGGTATCTAAATCAAAACAATAAGGTTATGAAAACAATTACCCCCCCCCACCCAGTATTTTATTGGTAGTATAGTATTCTGCTTTTTGTTTATCGGCTGTTTTGATGAGCGATCAGATATTGAAAAAAGCTTACTCGATAAAAGTAAATTAGAATCAATTTTATCAACAAGAGAAGATTTCAATCGGTTTATTGAAAGTCACTTTAACAATACTATTGTTATTTCCAATGCTGATGATGAGTTAGCATACTACCTTGAGAACTATAAGAGTTTAAGTGTTCGAGAATCACAATTACTGACCAAGAAGTTACAAGCCAATGATTTTAACTTAGATGCATTATCATACTACGGGGCTCTCATCAGTTTTTTGGACCAAAACTTCCTTTACAGTAAATCTGATCTTCATTCCATAATAAACGAAAGGCTACAAGTACTTAATACAAGCCTGAGAACGAATATTCCTTTTCTGTTTGATTTCACTTGCGGTGTCATTTGTGGCACGGAAGCCAATAATAGATATCCACCTAACGAAGACGGAACTATAGATACAACTTCGGCTACACATAAAGCAATCTGGTATTAAGGATGTATGTGGTACTGTTTAAATTATTAAACCAAAAAACCATATGAAACTGATAGGTTCTTTAGTCCTTCTGCTGCTTTTCAAAGTAGGTTTTTCACAGGAAAAGGCTGAATCGTTTGCCACGGCTTTCAATGAGGTTGCCGACATTTTTGAAAGAAATATTCAGGAATCTCTGATAAAGTTTGCCGAGGCTAAGTTTAATCCGGATATGAGTCCGGCTGAAAAGTCGAAAGCCGTTGAAGCACAGGTGTATCTTTTTAAAGAAAAAGTCAAAAATCTCAGGTCTGAAAGTTTTAAGCAGCTAGCTAAAGATCCCGAAAAAGGAAACAGGGAATTTATACATGGGTACTTCTCTTTCATGTATGGGATTGAATTTCCGGGGCTGGATTACCGGTTTTTTGAAAAGTGCAATAAGGACCTAAAGGCACTGACCAAATAGACACCCTATGTGACCTAAAGGCACTGACCAAATAGACACCCTATGTATACAAGTTTAGGGGTGATAAGCACTTATCACCCCCTAAATCAACCCTAATTTATCGCATCCTCAAAATGCGCAATCTCGGTATCGCGCCCTAGTTTTACCGATACCACATCAAAGCGAACGTGCCCGTGCCAGTTGTTGGCAAAAATAAATTCCTCGGCCGCGCTGAAGATCATCCGGGCCTTTTTGCCGTCAACAAAAGCTTCGGGCTCGCCATACGCGGATGAGGAACGGGCTTTTACTTCCACAAACACCAGCCAGTTGTCCTTTTTCACAATCAGATCAACCTCGGCCTTTTTATGCCGGTAATTCCTGGCCACCACGGTAAACCCTTTCTTTTCAAGGAAAGCCGCGGCCAGTTCCTCCCCCTGCTTACCGATGGTAATCTTACTCTGGTTCGCCATATGTACCTCGTAATTCGCAGGTATTTATAATACCTTTGCACCGGAAATTACCACTATGTCTACAACCAAAAAATACATTGAAGGCTTTACCCGTCAGCTTGCCGATGCCCTGCGCATGGGCGAATCGCTCGATTTGGTGCGCCCCGGCAGCGACATCCGCAACATTGTGATTGCCGGCATGGGCGGTTCGGGCATTGGCGCCAACCTGGTGGAGTCGCTCACCTTCGGGCGCATCCCCATCCCGATTACCGTGTGCAAGAGTTACAGCATCCCCCAGTTTGTAAGCCCACATACGCTGTTTATTGCCTGCTCATACAGCGGCAACACCGAAGAAACCATTGCCGCATTAAACAAGGCCATGCTTAAGCGCTCGCACGTTATCGCCATTGCTTCGGGCGGAAAACTGCTGGAGATCGCCAAAGAGTACAACCTGTTCTACATTCAGTTGCCGGCTGGCTCGGAAAGTCCGCGGGCCATGCTGGCGTACAACATGATTGCGCTGCTCTCGGTGCTGTACCATACCAACCTGATTGGCGCTGCTTTTATTAAAGAAACCGAAAATGCCATTCAATTTTTGGATCGCGGGGAGAAAGGAATTCAGAGCGAGGCCGAACTGATTGCCAAAAAACTGAGGGGAAAACTGCCGGTAATTTACTGCGACAGCCGCCTGCACGCCATGGCGCTGCGCTTTCAGCAGCAACTAAATGAAAACGCCAAGCAACTGGCACACGTAAATACCTTCCCCGAAATGAACCACAACGAAATTGTGGGCTGGCGTTTCCCCGAAAATGTGTTGCCGCTGCTGCAGGTTATTTACATGTATTCCGACCATGACCACGAACGCGTGGAAAGGCGCATGGAACTTTGCCGCGAATTTTTTGAGAAAAAATCGAACCCGATTATTGATATTATTGGCGAAGGGGCATCGCTGCTGGAGCAGTACTACTACCTCATCCATCTTACCGATTGGGTTTCGTATTACCTGGCCAAAGAAAACGGCATCGATCCCGATCCGGTAGAGCCCATTGTACAACTGAAGGAAGAACTGGAGAAGACAAAATAACGTTGTTAATGATATTTTATCCGGTTATCTTAAACCATGGATTGGAGAGACCACATCACATCCGATAAAGAAATACTAGGAGGCAAACCTGTAATTAAAGGGACACGCCTTTCTGTTGAGTTCCTCCTCGATTTATTTGCCTCGGGGTGGACTGAAACCCGTATCCTGGAAAATTATCCCAACCTGAAAAAGGAGGATTTGCAAGCTCTTTTTTCTTACGCAAGAGAAATTGTTAAGGATGATTTTCTGTTTGAACTGCCTCCATTAAAATGAACCTGTTG
>JAGUUF010000020.1 GCA_020063545.1 Cytophagales bacterium | reverse complement strand
TTATCGGGATGCCCTTTGTGCCGTACACGATTACCTGTTCATCCGCTGTGCCGGCATCGGCAGTAAGCGCCTTTTCACTGCTAACGTACGATTTTACATCTTCTTCGCGGATGCTGCCGTACTGGTGATAATGGTGGATAAGTGCATTGAGGATGTCGTCAATCTGAATAACCTCCGAAGTCGTTCCTTTTATCAATATCTGGTTGCCGCGCGAAACGATCCGGCTCTTCGGAAAAGCCGTGGCCAGCGAAAGAATGTTCTTGTCTTCAACCCCTAAGAAATCAATCAGGGAAATGTTTTCGAGTGTTACTACTTTTTCGATCAAACCGGAACTGCGGAATTTAGGTGCAGTAAAAATGCGTAATTTTGCCGCAGTACAAAAATACAAAAGAACACCGGGAGCATCAAGATGGCCATTGTTACCCTGCTGACCGATTCGGGCGAGAGCGACCATTACGTAGCGGCCATAAAAGCCCGGATTCTGAGCACCAACCCCGGCATCCGCCTGGTTGACATTACCCACAGGTTACCCCCGTTTGATATTGCGCATGCTGCCTTTGTATTGCGCTCGGTGTTTCGCGATTTTCCAAAAGGTACGGTCCACCTGGTGGGTGTTAACGCGGTGGCTACCGATAAGGATAAACCCATTGCCCTTCAGCTTGACGATCACTTCTTTGTTGGATCCGATAACGGTTTGTTTGGACTGCTTAGTGATAAACTCCACCAAAACCTGGTTGAACTGAATTCAATTAATACCATTGAAACAACTTTCCCGGAGCGCGACATCTTCGCACCGGCTGCCGCCAAGCTGGCCAGCGGGGTGGCTATTGCCAGCCTGGGTAAGCCCATGCCGGTGTTCAAAAAAATGATCGATCGGCTGGTGAAAGCAACCAAAAAGCAGATAATTGGCAGTGTGATTCATATAGATAATTTCGGTAACCTGATTACCAATATTCCCAAAGATGCCTTTGACGTTCTCAGTAAAGACAAGGTGTTTACCATACAGGTAGGTTCCGATAAATTCAGAAAAATTCATACCCAGTACTACCAAACCGAGGAAGGCGAGTGTTTCCTGCTGTTTAATTCACTGGGTTTACTTGAAATCGGAATTTATAAAGGTAATGCTGCCGAACTGCTTGGACTTGAGTATGGGAGCACAATACTTATTTCGTTCGAATAAAAATTAATCCGGTAGCTATGATTATCCGCATTGTACGCATGCACATTACCCAGGCGGGGGTTGATGAATTTCTGGAAATTTTTGAAGCGAACAAGCAGGCCATCCGCAATTTTGCCGGGTGCACTCACCTGGAGTTGCTTCGCGATGCTGACGATCAGAGCACGTTTACCACCCTCAGCCACTGGAAAGACGAAGCCAGCCTGGAGGCATACCGTAAATCAGAATTGTTTGGCAGCGTGTGGGGAAGGGTAAAGACACTTTTTTCAGAGCGGTCGCAGGCGTTTTCTCTTGTAAAATTTATTGAAGTATAGCCGGTTAAAAATCAAAAGCCCGGTGGTTATCCGGTGCTTGGCGGGCTGAAGTTTTCAATTAAATTTGCTGCCCCAATCCATGCCCGGGTGGCGGAATTGGTAGACGCGTTGGTCTCAAACACCAATGGTAGCAATACTGTGCCGGTTCGACTCCGGCCCCGGGTACAGTTTAATTATTTCATACTTGCTCTCAATGGAAAAACCTTCTTTCCAAAGACGAAAGGGGTGTAGTTCAAAAGAGTGTAACTTTTTAAGTCAAAATTTGTTTAATTAGCATTACCCATAGTCTCTTCCGCTATGCAAAACCCCAATTTTTCCGGCTACTTTTCAAATAGTGATGCTAAAGTTGAAGTTACCGTTTCCATCTTTCAGTTTGAAGAAAATGGAATCACAATTCTCTATAGCCCGGCATTAGATCTTAGTGGTTATTGTCAAAGCCTGGAAGAGGCCAAAAAATCTTTTGAAACAACTATTGGGGAGTTCTTTAATTATACGATTCACAAAAAGACACTTGCGAAGGAATTGAGACGATTGGGTTGGAGTGTTAAAGCAAAGGCTCGTAAGTTGAAGACCCCTGGACTAACAGACCTTATTAAAAAGCATGATTACCTGGTTGAAATATTGAATGAGAAACAATTCACTAAGTTTGACCACAAGGTGTCAGTACCCTGCTAATTCAACATGTGTTCAACCGGTGGTCATGCCATTTATTCGCGTAAGGACTTATTAAGACCGATAGTAATCCAAACACACGTCACTCCTGTACCAGATTTATTGTACTTCAAACGCTGAGACATCTGGGAATATCAAGGAAGGAGTTTCTTGACATTCTATATTCTAAACTATGAAATCAATCAGTCAGATCTTCCCTCAGTTCGACCCCGACTTGCTTCAGTTTATTGAACGGGTTGCAAAAGAGGTTGATTTCCACGAGGGCGAACTGTTGATGCGCCCCGGCCAGTATTTTAAAAATTCGCTCATCATCCTCGAAGGCCGCGTAAAACTCTATCGTGAAGGTGAAAACGGTGAAGAATTTTTCCTCTATTACCTGGAGCCTGGCAATGCCTGTGCGCTCTCCATGATTTGCGCTACCAAAAATGAAGCAAGTGCCATTAAAGCAAAAGCCGTAACAAATGGTAAAGCACTGGCCATACCGTTGCAGCACATGGATACCCTGATGCGCGACCACCGCAACTGGTATTACTTCGTACTGGAAACGTACCGCTCACGGTTTGAAGAATTGCTTACTGTAATTGATCAGATTGCCTTTCATTCAATGGATGAGAAACTGGAATTTTACCTTAAACGCCAGTTCAGCACGTTGGGAAATCCCCTCACCATTACCCACCAGCAAATAGCCGATGACCTGAACTCATCGCGCGAGGTTATTTCGCGCCTGCTGAAAAAACTGGAAAGCCAAAATCGCATTTCGGTGTCGAGAAACGCGATAAGCAACATCAATCTGTAACTGCCGTCACATACGCGTGTTCGGAATATTGCTCACCTTTGCTGGCTGAACGCCTTCCATGAATACGCTTGAATTGTTCGGATACATTGCATCGGCCTTAATCGGTGTTGCACTCGGCCTCATCGGGGGTGGGGGTTCCATCCTTACTGTGCCCGTGCTGGTTTACCTGTTTGCCATCGAACCAACGCTGGCAACCGCCTATTCCTTGTTTATCGTGGGGATAACTGCTTTGGCAGGAAGCATCCGCAGCATGCTTAACAACCAGGTGCATTTACGCACGGCAATTGTTTTTGCTATTCCTTCCTTCCTGGCTGTATATGTCACCCGCAGGTACATTATTCCTTCGATACCCGATATGTTATTTCGTATTGGTGATTTTACCGTTACCCGCGATACGGGTATCATGGTGTTTTTCGCTGTCATTATGCTGGGTGCGGCATACAGCATGATTCGCAACAACCGGCAAGAGCGCGATGAAAAAACTGTTCGCTTTAATTACCCGTTGATTGCCCTGGAAGGAGCGGTGGTTGGGGTGCTGACGGGAATTGTGGGTGCGGGCGGTGGCTTTCTGATTGTCCCGGCACTGGTGTTGCTGGCAGGCCTCCCGATGAAAAAAGCCGTAGGCACTTCGCTGCTCATCATCGCGGCCAAATCACTGGTTGGTTTTCTGGGCGACATCGGCTCGGGCCAGCCTATAGATTATGTGTTCATGCTGACGGTCTCTGGTATAGCAATTGCCGGCATTTTTATCGGCATATACCTTTCGCGCTTTATTTCAGGAAATAGCCTTAAAAAAGCGTTTGGCTGGTTTGTAGTGGTTATGGCTATCTACATTCTTATCAGTGAATTTTACTCCGGGTGACAAAAATCACGGATTTAAGTATGCCCGATCCTTCATCTTTGCATCAGAAAAAACAAAGACCATCATGAAAGTTGAACAAATCTACACGGGTTGCCTGGCTCAGGGCGCTTACTATATCGAATCCGATGGCGAGGCAGCCATTGTTGATCCGCTTCGTGAAACAACTCCTTATGTTGAGAAAGCCGAAAAGAACGGGGCAAAAATTAAGTATGTGTTCGAAACACATTTCCATGCCGACTTTGTTTCCGGCCATCTTGATCTGGCTGCCAAAACGGGTGCAACTATTGTGTACGGCCCTACGGCTCAACCTTCATTTAAGGCGCACATAGCTGCCGATGGTGAAGAGCTGAAAGTGGGTAAACTTACCGTGAAGGTTTTGCACACGCCAGGCCATACCATGGAATCAACCACGTATTTACTCAGGGATGAAACCGGTAAGGATTACGCCATCTTCAGTGGTGATACGTTATTCCTGGGCGATGTAGGCCGGCCCGACCTGGCACAGAAAGCAGCCCACATGACGCAGGAACAACTGGCCGGTTTGCTGTTCGATTCGCTCCGAACCAAGATTATGCCCCTGGCCGATGATATTATTGTCTACCCTGCACATGGAGCAGGTTCGGCCTGCGGTAAAAATATGATGAAGGAAACGGTTGACACCCTGGGCAACCAGAAGAAAGTAAATTATGCACTTCGTGCCAACATGACCAGGGAAGAGTTTATTAAAGAAGTTACCGATGGGCTGCTTCCTCCTCCGGCTTATTTTCCCGAGAACGTGAAGTTGAATAAAGAAGGCTACGAAAATATTGACAGTATTCTGAAGAAAGGAACCCGTGCCCTTACATGCGAGGAGTTTGAAGCCGCTGCCAATGAAACCGGTGCGCTTGTACTGGACACCCGCCATGAACAGGTTTTTGCAAAAGGGTTTATTCCCAACGCCATCAACATCAGCCTCGATGGCAATTTTGCCCCGTGGGCAGGCACGCTTATTCCGGGTGTTAACCATCCAATCCTGATTATTGCTGAACCGGGCAGGGAAACCGAAGCGGTAAC
>JAGUUF010000299.1 GCA_020063545.1 Cytophagales bacterium | reverse complement strand
TATTTTCCCTGTAGTACTTTTCAATGGCCTGAGCCTGGATGGCTGTGTCCAGTCGCTGGCGGATGTAATAGGCCTGGTACTCATAGGCAATAAGGCTGTAGCGGTAATCCAGGATTTTTCGTTCCACTTCGGCCTCGTTGATGTTTATTTTGCGCGAAGCCTCCTGGATCAGCAGTTGTTTCTTTATCCAACTGTTGATGTAAGCTTCTACCCGTGTGGTGCTGTCGTCAGGGTTTGCACCCGGCTGCACTATGCCGGCCAGTTCATCTTTGTACAGGTAAGTTTTGTTAACCCGGGCAACCGGAATGCGCTCAGTTGTTTCCGAAGAGGAGGTTTGCGTTTTCATCCGGATAAAGTCGCAGCCGCCAGCCAAAACCAGCATGGCCAGTAGCCAAACCGGTAGCCGGCAACTGCTAACGCGCCAGCTTTTTGGTAATATATTTCTTACCCTTTTCATTTATCACGACCGGGAATTTTGCCTTCAGGTCTTTAATCCATTGCTGCTCCAGGTAATTCTGGTAATCTGAAATGACCGCAGTCCGTGCCTCTTCAAACGTTGCAGGGCCAGCCGGAAGTATTTCAAAAATCCGCACAAGGTAATACATTCCGCTGTTTTGCAGGGTATGCAGGCCGGGCTGCCAGGGAATTTGCGAAAGCACCGGCCGGTCGGCTTTCTGGAATATGCCCGCATCGCGCCTGATGCGCCTGGATTGAATAAGGGATTCAACCGCCAGCGAATCGTCCGCCTGGAGTAACCCATTCAAAGCCGTCAGGTTCTCCTCGTTTGCCGAAGAATAAATAACAACTTTTGCCCGCTCGCCCGCCTTGTACATAAGCCTGTTATTTTCAAAATACCGGTGCTGACCAACGGAGTCTTCGCTGGCTTTGTGCCATACCTCCTGTTCCATAATTTCAAACAGCAGAATACCTTCGTAATACTCCTTTTGCAACAGCGCAAACTCCGGATTGGATTTTACCAGTTGCGCTTCGAACTGGTTATTGATCGCAGTTTCAACAAACTGGTTGTAAAGCTGGCTGATGTACGCTGCAGGTTGTAATGCTACTTTTTGCTGCTTGGTTTTTACAAATGACAAAAACTCCTGTGCGGAAATATCCTTGCCTGCAAGCGAAAACAAGGTTTCCGGTGCGGGCCATGTACGCACATGCCAGCTACCCGCTGTTAATGTTGAGTCGGCTTGCTGAAACACTTTTTCCCTTACAGCCAGGTTTTCAGAAAACGAAAACTGCTTTTTCAGTTTTTCGAGCAACTGCTGGCGCGATACCTGTACGCGCTCATCGCGCTGAACACGGCTTCGGAGCGAGGGCTCCAGTTCCTTAAAAGCGGGCAACGGTATTTTTCGTTCCAGCAAAACAATATGCCATCCAAAAGCCGTCTGGAAGGGATCGGAAAAATCACCGGGGTTTTGAAGTGAAAAGGCAACCCGGTCAAACTCCGGCACCGAAGCCATGGCGCCAACCCCGAATGGCCGAAGTTTGCATCCGTTGGTTTTTGAATTCTGGTCTTCGGAATATGATGAGCACAACTCGGCCCAGGGCACACCGGCTTTAAGTTGATCGTAAATTTCAAAAATCAAATCCCGGGTTTTTGTATCCTCCCGGCCGGTACCCGTTCGCAGCATAATGTGGGCAACTTCCACTTCGCCACGGGCAGGTTTCCGATCCTCTATTTTCACCAGGTGGTATCCAAACCGTGTGCGCACCGGGCCTACAATCTCCCCGGGCTTACCGGAATAAGCGGCCGTTTCAAACGGGTAAACCATTTGCATGGCCGTAAAATAGCCAAGTTGCCCGTTGTTATACCGGGCTGAGGGATCATCTGAAAGCTGGCTGGCGAGGCGGTAAAAATCTTCGCCTGAGTCAATGCGCCTTTTTATTTCGGTAATCTTCTTCCATGATTCAAGCGTATCGGCCGGGGTGGCTTCGGGTTTAATGCTGATGAGGATATGCGCAGCGCTAACCTCTTCCTGTAACCGGGCATAGGTTAATTTTACCAGGCTGTCCACCAGGTTGCTTTCGGGCAGGTAAGGCTTACGCAATTCATCGCGGTACGTATTGTATTCGCGCAGAAAACTGGCGGTAGTATCCAGCCCGCGTGCACGTGCCTCTTCAACTTTTAGTTTGAAATGGATATATAACTCAAGGTACTGGTTGATCTTTTCTTTGGTGTACTCCTCTTTCTTATCAGGATGGTTCTTCCGATAAACGTAGATAAACTCATCAGCCGGAACGGGGCGTTGGTTGATGCTGAATAAATCCGTAACGGTACGTTTTCTGCTTTGAGCGCAGGCAGAAGCAAACACTACGGCAAGCAGAAAAATCAATCTTCCTCTCATCATAAGGCAAATAAACCGGCAAAGTTAATTGAATTGAACTTTTTTTGTGAGGCGGCACACGGTTTTGCCTTTTTGATGTTCGTATTCAACGTGGTCCATAATGGCTTTAACCAGCCTTATACCGAGGCCTCCTTTTCGTTTTTCATGAACTATATGGTCGAGTGCAGGTTCCTCGAAGGCGTTAATATCAAATACGCTTTTATCGTCAATGATTTCAAATACAACTCCTAGGTTTTTATCCACGCGCACTGAAAGTTCAAACAGGTCATCGGGGTTGCAGTGGTGGGCATGGATCATCAGGTTTGAGCACATTTCATCCATGGCAAGCACCATTTCGCTGATGTCAAGCTCGCGGACCCCGTAGGGCTTCAGGGCATTGCGGATGAAATCGCGAATGCCCCTCAGGTTCTCAATGCTGCAGCCAACTTTATACACGCTCTTCATGCCACCAGTTGTTTGGCCTGTGCTTTATCACCGGCTATGGTTAATAATTCGTTAAGGCCAAGTATTTCAAACGTATTTGCCACGCGTTCGTTCATCCCGAACAGCACCATCCGGATATGCTTGTCTTTGAACTCTTCGATATACGACATGAATACGCCAAGCCCTGCGGATGAGATGTATTCCAATGCGGTGCAGTCAACCAGGATTTTGGTATAGCCTTCACCAACGCTTTTGGCAATAACCAAATCCAATTCGATGGATGAACTGGCATCCACTTCACCGATAGGAACGATGATGTCAAGTCCATCTTCCTGAATTCTTTTTATCTGAACCATGGCGTATAATTTTTAACGGTTAATCTCTTTTAAAGTTTGTTTCCAATCACGAACTAATCCATTGCTAAACCTGTTGGGTAAATTTCACGATAAGCGTGGTGTAGTCATCATTAATGTTGTCGGTTCCTGAAAACTCATACAGCCGTGCAATCAGGTAATCCATAATTTCTTTGGCTGGTTTATCGCGCACTTCCATCACGCACTTCAGCAACCGGTCGTAACCAAACTCCTCACCTTTGCTGCTTTTCGATTCGGTAATGCCATCGGTATAAAGCACCATTATATCTCCGGGCTGATAGTTCAGTTCGTTGGCCCCGATAAAATTCGAATAACTGCTGTTACGCACCATGCCAAGTGCAACACCCTTGTCTTTCAGGAATTCAGCCGTTCCGGTGGCGGCACGATAGTATAACACCGGGCAATGTCCGGCACGGGAGTACCGGATAACCTTTTCGCGGGTGTCAATAACAAAAAATGTTGCCGATATAAATGATCCGCGCTCCAGGCACTTGGTAAGAGCGTTGTTGGCACGTGTCATAAATTCCTCGGGCCGTATGCAGTTCTGGGCAAGGCTGTGAAAAATCCCTTTCATTTGCGACATGTGAAAGGCCGCGGTAGTACCCTTGCCCGAAACATCGGCAATAATTAATGCCAACTCGGTGTCGGCAATGCGCAGGGTGTCGTAATAATCGCCACCCACTTCATCGGCCGATTCGGAAAATGCCGCCATTTCAAAATCGGCATCGCTTTCCAGCACTTCGGGCAGTAAACTCTTTTGTACCATTTTGGCAATCTTCAGCTCTTCTTTATAGCGTTCGCTTTGAAGGGCTTCTTCCATCAGCCTGAAGTTCTCGATGGAAATTCCGGCCTGGTTGGCAAACGTAGAGACGATTTTGGTCATCTCTTTATTGAAGCCATCCGAAAGTTCCTTGAGCAGTGCCAGCGTACCGATGTTATCGCCTTTTACATAAATCGGGAAGGCCAGGATGGATCGGAACCGCGAGCCGCGCAACGAACTGAGGTGTTTTGAAAGATTTTTCGTTTTGTCCTGCGCCTGTTCAAGAATACCGGTAACGTGGTTAT
>JAGUUF010000134.1 GCA_020063545.1 Cytophagales bacterium | reverse complement strand
CTGCCTTACCGGGTCTGGCATTCTGCCATTTTGCAGGTTAAGCGTTTCATTGCAATAGAAACCGGTCAACAGGTTGACCTAAAAACAAAACTTGAAAGCGAGTTGGGACTAACAGGCGATAAAGCCTGGCTATTTATGGAGCGATTCGGCAAAGTTTTTGAAGTGGATATGGAGGAATTCCGGTATAATTTTTTAAAATATTTTAGGCCGAATCCAAACTATATCAGCTTGCTTACACTGCATTTACTTTTCGAAATTCCGATGGATGCATTGAAGTACTTGTTTGGTTTAGGGCATGCGCAACCCAGGGCTGAGAACCTGTTTGATATAAAGATATTTGAATTAACCGTTGGAGACCTTGTTACCTGTGTAGTTTACAGGAGGTTTATTTGTAAAAAGTCTGGTTAACTGGGCAATTTGTTAAAAACACAAGTCAATGCCGCGTTGCCTGATTGTACCCATCCGGCTTATGTTATGGACAGTATTTATAACAATTAGTGTTATTGCAGGAATAGCTTTCGGTCCATTCCTATTACCGCTGATTAGTGACACCCGAAAAACCGATATGGCCAATCAGCAACTCATTGCCTACGGCAAGGAGTTATTAATCAATACACCCTATTTTCTTGGCCCAAATGGGCGAATTGCAAAAATAAGCAATGGCATGAGTTGCGGCAATTGCCATCTGGATGCCGGTACACGCAGTTTCGGTAATAGTTTTTTCGCGACCGCCAGCACTTATCCTAAATACCGGGCACGATCAGGAACAGTAGAAACTGTTGAAAAACGAATTAATGATTGTTTCGAGCGAAGCTTGAACGGGCAAGGATTAGACCCTGGAAGTAAAGAGATGAAAGCACTTGTTGCTTACATCCATTCCGTTGGCAACAGCGCAACCCCCGAAATGCGGGAAAATGCCCTAATTAAGCCACCGGAATTTCTGGATCGTCCAGCAAGTAAGGAAGCGGGCAAACTTGCATATAAAAACAAATGCTCGGGTTGTCATGGAGAGAATGGCCAGGGATTGTTCGACACTAATTCAGACAAGTGGGTGAACCCTCCAATTTGGGGAGAAAACAGTTATAACAATGGTGCAGGGTTCTATCGCGTTTCCCTTTTAGCCGGCTTTATTAAAGCAACTATGCCGTTTGGAGCTGTTAATGGAGCAACTCAACTAAGTAACGAAGAGGCTTGGGATATTGCTGCATATATTAATTCAATGCCACGCCCTGAAATGCAACTGAATGATGATTGGCCTGAAATATCGCAAAAGCCATTTGACTATCCTTATGGCCCTTACTCTGACAACTTTACACAGGAAGAACACAAATACGGGCCCTTTAAGCCCATATTGCAGGCACAACAAGCCAGGGTTAAAAAATAGTTATAAACTTGAACCACCCGTGTACCATATCGTTGCTGCTGTTAGCACTTAAGGCAGGTCCTATGCTCAGCCAACCACCTGATTCAAATATTAATCTGAGCAAAATATTTGGTAACATTTCATTTAATGTTGATATTGAAATTGTCCGTTTAGAGCTTGCCAATACCCCGGGTTTCCATTTCTACCATGACCCCAATCAAGACTCTGCAAAAGTAATTACCGGGTCATTAACCGATGGTGATTCCTTTATCCGTGCCAGTGATAACCTCCTGGTTATCACCTATTCATCGTCAGAGCCGAAACGAAAGAAAAAAGTAATCATTAAAAGAATTTTTAACTATAAGCATGAAGATCTGGCCCATGCCTTTTCTGAGTACGAAAAACTAAAACTTGCACTGAAACCATTTGTAACATCATATGTTGAGCGCATTAAGACAGGGGCACAACGCGAAAAGATCAATATTTTTAAAAGTACTATTGACAATGCTACCATAATCGTAAGCTTAATCGAGAACAACAATTATATTCATACACTTTCAATTACATATAACGCAAAATGGAAAATACAACCTATTGAAATATTGAAAGTTAAGAATATGTAGGTATGGCCAACAACAAAACCGAACTCTAAATGTGCAAAGGTTATCAAGATAATCCGGCCGGTGAACTTCATTCTGACTCCAGACGCGGTTTCTTGCAGCAAGCAGCCGGTTTAGTTCTTTCACATATTGGAGCAGGGTTACTACCAAAATCAGCCACTGTTTCTGCGTTGGATTTGAAAGCGGTGAAGAAAAACGTTGCAGTAAGAAAAGGCAAGGCTAAAATAATCACCCTGCTTCACACCGCTGATATCCATTCTCAACTTTATACTCACGATGAATTTTTTGTTGAAAACGGTCAGGTTGTTTACAAAAAGAGAGGGGGCCTTGCCGTATTGAAATCCATGGTAAACGCGATCCGGTCAGAAAACCCCGAGAATACATTGCTTATCGATGGAGGGGATTGCTTTCAGGGAGGTGGGCTTGCCGCCCTGACACAAGGAAGGGCACTTGTTCCATTGATGAACAACATCGGTTATGACATAATGTTACCCGGTAACTGGGAGGTTGTTTACGGAAAAGAGATGATGCTGAAAGATCTTGGAGGATACCAAGCAATAAAAATATGTGCAAATATGTTTCACGATACCGATGACTATCACCATGATGATTTGCTTTTTTCTCCCTACTGTACAAAATCGATTGGTGGCATTAAAATCGGTTTCATAGGATACACCGACCCTGCCGTTCCTAAAAGACAACCACCGGCATTCAGCAAAGGTATCCGGTTTACTAAGCCAATTGAGAATGTTGCTAAATACATTAAAATCCTAAAAGAGTATGAGCAGTGTAAGATGATATTCTTACTTACTCACATGGGTCTGGCTCAGCAGGTTCACCTTGCTAACCAGGCTGAGGTAGAGGGTGCCGACCATATATTCGGTGCAGATACCCATGAACGGGTGCGGCAACCTATTAAAGGAAAGCATGCCACTGTAACAGAACCGGGTTCCTTCGGTTCATTCATATCCAGGTTTGACATTGTAGTGGAGGAAGGGAATATCAAAGACAAGCTATACCAACTTTTGGAAGTAAATCCTGATAAGCACAAACAGGATAAAGAAATGGTCAGCCTGATAGAAAAAGAACGTGAACCATATAACGCAGAACTTAACACAATTATAGGCAGTACAAGAGCGCCCCTGGTTCGCTATTATGTTATGGAAACCCCGATGGATAACCTTATTACAAATGCAATTATGTGGAAGTTTAAACCTGATGTGGCCATCAGCAATGGCTATCGATTCTGTCCGCCATTAGTTCCTGATAGGAAAACAGGTTTAGCCTTCATAACGAAAGATTATCTGTGGAGCATGCTGCCTATCAACAGTGAAGTTAAGTCTGGTTATGTGTCTGGTAAACAAATTTGGGATTGGCTTGAGGTTGAACTGCATAATGTTTTTGCACAGAATCCAGCCGAACGTTTTGGGGGATGGGTAGTAAGAATGCAGGGATTAAAATTAAATTTTACCATGAACCAAGCATTTACCAAAAGGATTAACTGGATAACAATAAACAATACACCCATCGATCTGAACAAGGAATACGAGGTAGCATCCTGTATCAGGCCTGGCGACCCCGACAACTTTTTATGCAGGTTAAGTCATGTTAAAGAACCAATGCTAAAAGGAATTGATTTACATCAAACAATGATTGAATACCTTGCAATTCATTCACCTGTTACACCCTTTATTGAAGGCAGGGTTACGGCAAGCGATGCCCCTCCAACACTTTTGTCACAACTTGAAGGGTATGGTTATGAGTTCTTTTAAATGGAAAAAGCCGGAATTACTCCCGGCTTTTGTTTTAAAACAAAGCAATTACAATGAACTCATAGTCATGCGGGTACCGATGACCTTCATGTCGGAAGGTGCCGTTTTCCCAAACAAGTCCTTAGTTGCGATCTTATAAAGATCAGCATTATGTACATTTACTTGTTTTGTAAATATGGCAAACCGCCCGCAGTGGGTAATACTAAAAAACTCTTCGTCTAAGCGTCCATTTACGGCAGGGCCAAGATTTTGAGGAACACTCCAGTTTGTCCACGAGTCATCAAGACGGGTGGTCATAAAAATATCATATCCACCGTAACCGTTATGTCCTTTTGAAGCGAAGTAAAGAGTTTTTGTATCGCACGAAAGAAATGGTGACGACTCTTCCATATTACTGTTAATTACATTGCCCATGTTAATTGGCTCCGTTGCGTACTCGCCATTCCAAAAACTAACATATAAATCGCGTTGACCTTCTGAGTCCGCGCGCTCTACAGCAGAGATTATTACACCAGCTTTCAATGAAACATAGTGACTCCCGTGGTTCGACATATTGTAGTCATCTTTGATAACAATTGGTTCGGGAAATGACCATTCACCATTTATATTCACACTGTACGACAGGCCGGAACGCATCTTCCCTTTTTTCATGTACTGATTGCCTAGAATGATGGTATCGCCCGTTATACTGACGTTGTTAATGAAATTTGGTCCACTGGTATTGAGAAATCCAGGCATTCGAATGGGCTCCGACCAGTTATTTTCAATTGAGTCGTATACTGTATACCAGATGTCTTCTTTATCCTGCACGCCCCCAACATTGGAGGGGTGATATACTCTGCTGAAATATAACCTGTCGCCATGAGGTGCAAAAGCAGGCTTCAATTCTTCAAAAGGGCTGTTAATTGACGCATTCAGTGGAATAGCCATTGCCTTTTGATTTACCGAAGGCGCAATGTTAATGACCTTGCCCGCATTTTTAGATACATTAAGCGGATCCCCTTCCCGATAATTTTTTGACCGAAAGGGATAAGGTTGTGCAAAACAGGAATAAATACCTGTTACCATGAATACCAATACTACCAATGCAGCATTGATTAACCGTTCTTTGATTCTGATGTGAAGTGTCATACTCTTGTTGTTTAAGTTTTTACTTTTGTTGATGACTCAAAGGTGAAGCAATAATCACCATCAGAAATCAGGATTTTCCCGATTTAAAAAAAATCAGGGAGCAGACACTCATTTTCTTCAACATGCAGGATTCATTGGTAGCCAATGTGTAAGCTCCCCATTTTTAGGACAACTCTAAATTAGAAATTTAGTTCATTATTGTTGTTGTAACCGGTTGTGGGTTTGTGGGAAACTCGTTACGAGTT
>JAGUUF010000101.1 GCA_020063545.1 Cytophagales bacterium | reverse complement strand
GTGGGTGGCGGGCCCACCGGGGTAGAACTGGCCGGTGCGTTATCTGAACTGAAGCAGCACGTGTTTCCAAAAGATTACCCCGAGCTCGAACTCAGCCACATGGATATCCACCTGGTTGAAGCAGGGCCGCGGTTGCTCAACGGCATGTCAAGGCAAGCCTCCGAAAAAGCATTGGAGTACCTGCAGGAAATGGGCGTTAAAGTACACCTGAACTGCACGGTAAAATCGTATGACGGATACGAAGTGCTGTTCAACACCGGAGAAAAGTTAATAAGCCGTACGCTGGTTTGGGCTGCCGGGGTTAAAGCCAAACCGATTGACGGGTTAAACCCGGAGTGCATTTCAAAATCCGGAAGGATACGGGTTGACGCCTTTAACAAAGTAACCGGGTATGAAAATATTTTTGCCATAGGCGATGCAGCCGTAATGGAAGGCGACACCGCCTTTCCTGCCGGCCACCCGATGATGGCCCCGCCTGCCATACAGCAGGGCCGGCTGCTGGCCCGCAACCTGAAACGCCTCATCCGCAAAAAGTCCATGGTACCTTTTCGTTATTTTGACAAAGGCACCATGGCTACCATTGGCCGCAACCGCGCAGTGGTTGACCTGGGCCGGTTCAGGTTCCAGGGTTTCTTTGCCTGGTACGTGTGGATGTTCGTTCACTTGTTGTATATAATCGGATTTAAGAACAAAGTATTTGTAATGTTCTCGTGGTTGTGGAGTTACTTCTCGTACGATAAAAGCAACCGACTGATCATCAGCAGAAACAAAGAAGGTGTTAGTTAAAAATGAAGAGCTTTTTATACCTTTAATTATTCATGACTGCCTCCGAAGCAAGCAGTAAGTACACCATCCCGCTTTCATCGGCCGGGGTTTTGATTTCGCTGGGAATTATCTATGGCGACATCGGCACATCACCGCTGTACGTGTTTAAAGCTATTGTGGGGGAGCATTTCATTACCAAAGAACTCATTTATGGCGGGCTGTCCTGCGTGTTCTGGACGCTCACATTAATCACCACCATTAAGTACATCTACCTTGCCCTGAATGCCGATAACAAGGGCGAAGGTGGAATTTTTGCTTTGTATGCGCTGGTGCGCAGGTACAAAGCGGGCTGGGTTGTGTACCCGGCCATTATCGGTTGTGCCACGCTAATTTCTGACGGGTTTATTACACCCGCCATCAGCGTTTCATCAGCCATTGAAGGATTGCGCATCTACAATCCCGATATCCCAACCGTTCAGATCGTAATTGCCATTCTCATCGGGTTGTTCCTCTTCCAGCAGGTAGGTACGGGAATCGTAGGCACAACCTTCGGCCCGATCATGTTCGTCTGGTTCGTTACCATCGGCACCATGGGTGCCATGCAACTCGTAAAAAACCCGGGTGTGCTGGAAGCCATTAACCCCTGGTATGCGGTTAACCTGTTAACGCATTATCCGGGTGGCTTTTGGATACTGGGGGCGGTTTTTCTTTGTACCACGGGGGCTGAAGCCTTGTACTCAGACTTGGGCCATGTTGGCAAAGGCAACATCCGGGTGGGTTGGGTATTTGTAAAAACCGCATTGCTGCTGAATTATTTCGGCCAGGCAGCGTGGCTGCTCAGCCACGAAGGCGAAGCGCTCAGCGGGCAGATTCCCTTTTACGCCATTATGCCCGAGTGGTTTTTACCGTTAGGGATTATCATCGCAACATTGGCCGCCATCATCGCCAGCCAGGCGCTGATATCCGGAACGTTTACGCTGGTTAACGAAGCCATGAAGCTAAAGCTGTGGCCGATGACACGCGTACGCTATCCCAGCCAGACCAAAGGGCAGATTTACATTCCGTCCATTAACTGGATACTGATGCTGGGCTGCATACTGGTTGTGCTGATCTTCCGCGAATCATCGGCTATGGAAGGCGCATACGGGCTTGCCATTACCATTGATATGCTGATGACCAGCTCGCTACTGGTGTATTATTTTTCGCTATCCAAAAAGTCAACACTCCGCTCGGTTGCACTCGGGTTTATGTTCTTCTCGCTGGAGGGAATGTTCCTGGTTTCGAACCTGGATAAATTTTCGCACGGTGGCTGGTTCTCGTTTATGATGGCCGGCATTTTGTTCATTATCCTGTTTGTTCAGGTACGGGCGCGAAAACTACGCACCCGGCATACCGAATTTGTTGACCTGAAGCATTATGTGGAAATGATTAAGGATTTGCAGGCCGATGAAACCGTTCCGAAAGAAGCCACCAACCTTGTATTCCTGGCGGTGGCCGACAGCAAGCGGTACATTGATTCCAACATTATCTACTCCATTTTCCGCAAACGCCCCAAACGTGCCGATGTGTATTGGTTCCTTCACATTGATACGGTGGACAGCCCGTTTACCAGCAAGTATTCGGTTGATACTATAATTCCCAAGAAGTGTTTCTTCGTGCGGATAAAACTCGGCTTTAAAGCCGACCACCGCATTAACCTCATCTTCAACAAAATTGTGCACGAAATGGCCGACAGCGGAGAGATTGACCTGATAAGCCCGTACCCTTCGCTGCACAAGTACAGCCAAACAGCCGATTTTAAGTTCATCATTATTCAATCGTGGGCCTCGCCCGACAGCGAGATTTCGAACTTCGAGCGGCTGATCATCCAGGGGTACCGCATCCTGAAGAAGTTCAGCCTATCCACTGAAGAACACTATGGTATTGAAGCGGCAAACCTTGAGGTAGAAAAAGCCCCCATCCAGGTTGGTCCACCAGCAAAAATCAAGATCAAGCGCGACCGTGACGATGAGCAGCGGTAAATGCCCGCTTGCGGACAGAATCGTTCATAATTGGTCGGAACACTTTTAAAAAAAGCTGTAAAAAATCATGTAAATCCGGTTTTCCTGCTGGCACCAATTTAGCCTTGTGCCTGCCCAACAACATTCAACTATGCTTCGCAACTATATAAAAATTGCCGTGCGCAACATGCTGCGCAATAAATCCTACACCCTCATCAATATTGCCGGGCTGTCGGCAGGAATAGCCTGTTGTTTACTACTGGTGCTTTTCATTGCGGATGAATACCAATACGACAAGCACCATACATCGCTTAATAACCTGTACCGGATCACCTCTACATTTGAAGGCGTTAGTGAAATTGATAAACTGGGCACCTCCTCGCCCCCTATTGCCATGACGCTGAAAGCTGAATTGCCCGAAATAGAGGAGGCTGCACGTGTGGTAAATCCTCCGGGAGTAGCGCAGTACCTGGTTCAATACGAAGACAAAACATTTTATGAAACTAACGGATTCCTTGCCGACTCTTCGGTATTTAATGTTCTTACCTATGATTTTATTGAAGGAGATGCAGCCACCTCACTGCGCGATGCCAACACCATAGTTATATCGCAATCGCTTGCCGGCAAACTTTTTGGAAATGAAAGTGCCGTTAACAAACTGATTAAGGTGGGCCAGGGCGGTGAGCCTTCGGTGTACAAAATTACCGGTGTCTTCAAGGATCAACAACGCAGTCACCTACAAGCCAACTTCTTCCTGTCGATGATAAGCCCAGGATTGGGTGAATACCTGCGCTCCGCGGAAGCGCAGGGAGAATGGGCCGGACAAAATTTTATTCCCGCTTACATTAAACTGGTTGATGGTGCGAACGTTGCTGAGGTGGTTCGGAAAATGAATGAGCTGCTTATTAAGTACGGAGCAGACGACATGAAAGCCCTGGGCATGACCAAAACCCTTGGCCTGGAGCCGGTAAAAGATATTTACCTGAAATCCGATATCGGTCGAAGCCCGCGAATTACTTACGTATATGTAATTGGTTCCATTGCCGCGTTTATTCTTGTCATCGCCTGCATCAATTTCATGAACCTTTCTACCGCAAAAGCAACCAAACGCGCCACTGAAATAGGGGTGCGCAAAGTTGTAGGTGCCTACCGCAGTTCATTAATTACCCAGTTAATGGGCGAGGCAATAGTAATTGTATTGGTGTCAGTTGTGTTGAGCATTGTAATAACCCAGGTTGCATTGCCCTTCTTTAACGAACTTACCAATAAACAAATTCAACTTACCGGGGAAGCCTGGCGCTACACATTAATATCCTTGTCGGCTATTGCGCTTATTACAGGTTTACTTTCGGGAAGTTACCCGGCTTTATACTTATCCTCGTTTCAGCCCGCAACCGTACTTAAAGGAAGACTCAACCTTGGCAACGCCAACGGAATCCTGCGCCAGGGCCTGGTAGTATTTCAATTTATAATTGCCATCGCCCTGGTGTGCAGCATGCTCATTATAAACCGGCAACTCGATTACATCCGCAATAAAGACCTCGGCTTTAACCCGAATGCCAAAATTGTATTGCCCTTACAAACTGAGCAGGCAAAGGCAACCTATGAAACCCTCCGAAGCGAGTTAATACGGAAAAAGATTGTAACCGAAGTTTCGGCAGCCGATTACCTGCCCGGTTCAATTGTGTGGTCCGATATGGTGTTTTACGCCCAGGGAGGAAATATGAATACCGCTATTCTAAACCGCAGGAACCGGGTGGATGCCGGCTATATCGAAATGCTGAATATTAAAATGGTGGCCGGAAGAACCTTTACCTCCAACGAAATGGATGGCGATACAAAAGTGATCATCAACGAAACCTCGGCAAAACGATTTGGCAAGCTACCCGAGCAGATAGTAGGCGAAAAAATATACTTCGACTGGCAGGGAGTAAACTATGCTTTTGAGGTTATTGGTGTAATGGCCGATTACCATCAGAATTCCCTTAAGGAAGCGATTAACCCCTTACTGTTTACTATGCCAAAAGAAAAAAAGCACTACCGTTACCTGCTGGCAACCGTTGAGCCCGGCCAGTTTTCTTCTGCCGTAAAACAAATGGAAAGCGTATGGAAGGAGGTAGTTAATGATGCACCTTTTGAATACACGTTTCTTGATGAGTCCATCAGCAGGCAGTATGCCGAAGACCAAAAGGTTTCGGCTATTGTTAAAAGTTTTACCGTGTTGGCTATGATTATTTCATGCCTTGGCCTGTACGGACTTTCAATGTACATGACCGAACGGAGGTTTAAAGAGATTGGTGTTCGCAAAGTTTTTGGAGCCACTGAATCGCAGATTGTGGGGTTAATGTCAAAAGAATTTGCCGGGCTTGTACTTATTGCCTTTGTTATTTCCATACCTGTTGCATGGTTTAGCATGAGCTATTGGTTAAACGGGTTTGCGTACAAAATCGAAATTAACGGTTGGGTATTTATTTATGCCGGTTTAGCCGCCTTGATTATCGCCCTGCTTACCGTAAGTTTTGAATCGGTAAAAGCAGCCGTTGCCAATCCTGTGAATTCATTGCGAAACGAATAAATAAAAACATTATATGTTGTTTAATTACCTGAAAATAACCCTGCGCAACCTGCAACGAAACCTTACCTACTCCTTCATTAATATCTTCGGGTTATCCATTGGTATCGCCTGCAGCATTCTTATCCTGCTGTGGATTGCTGACGAATACAAGTTTGATCGCTTCCATGAACGGGCCGATCGGCTGTACAAGGTAATGATGAACCAGACGTTTTCCGGCAAGGTAGGTTCGCAGGTTGCGCTGCCCTACCCACTTAAGGATAAACTGAAGGAACAATCTGCTGCTATCCGGTACAGTGTTATCACCAACTGGGGCGAGGGCTACCTGCTGGCCAATGGCGAAAATAAAGTTACCAAAGTGGGTATCAGCGCCAGCGAAGACCTGTTAAAAATGTTTACCCTTCCGCTGCTTCAGGGCGATGTAAATACAGCACTAACCGATCCGAACTCCATCGTACTTACCCAGGATTTGGCAAAAACACTCTTTGGTGATGAAGACCCGATGGGCAAGCTTGTAAAAATTGATAATACCCGCGAACTGAAGGTTACCGGTGTACTGGCACCCATTCCGGATCAATCATTCTTTTCATTCATCCACCACATAACGCCATTTGCATTTTATGAAACAACCCAGGAATGGGTGCGAAACTCGCGCGAGCGGTGGGACAATAACTCCTTTCAGATGTATGTGGAGTTGGAAGAAGGTCATACAAAAGCCGAAGTGGATGCTTCCATCCGCAACCTTGTAAAAGAAAACGTCAGTGATACGCTTACCAGTCCGGAAGTATTTCTGCACCCGGTTACCGACCTGCGACTTTATTCCAACTTCGAAAACGGAAAGGTTTCAGGCGGGATGATTGAATACGTTCAGCTATTTGGAGCCATTGCCGTATTTGTGCTGCTCATTGCCTGCATAAACTTTATGAACCTGGCCACAGCCCGTTCGGAAAAACGGGCGCGCGAAGTGGGCATCCGCAAAAGCATCGGTTCGGGTAAAAAAGAACTGGTTTTCCAGTTCCTGGGCGAATCCATCCTGATTACGCTGGTGGCGTTTGTGCTGGCTATTGTTTTGGTTGAACTGGCGCTGCCCGCATACAATACGCTGGTTAACAAAAAACTGGTTATTGATTATGCTAATCCGAAACTGTGGCTTGCGGCCGGCAGCATGATTGTAACTACCGGCATTATTGCTGGCAGTTACCCTGCATTCTACCTGTCGGCATTCAGGCCGGTGCAGGTGCTGAAGGGGAAAATCCAATCCGGTAAGGATTCGGTTACACCCAGAAAAATCCTGGTAACCCTGCAATTCGGTTTTTCCATTTTTCTGATTGTCGGCACCATCGTTATCTACAAACAGATTGAGCATGTGAAGAACCGCCAAATCGGGTACGACCGTGAGAACCTGATGATGATCTGGACCAACGGAGAACTTGAAACCAATTACCAAACCATTAAAAACGAGTTGATCAACACCGGTGCGGTAAAATCGGTTTGTAAATCCAATAGCCCGATAACTTCCATTTTCTCCAACAATACCGTAGAGTGGCCCGGCATGGCTCCGGGAACACGGGTGGTTTTCACTACGATTGCCACCGAATACGATTACGCCAAAACCATGGGCATTACCGTACTTGAAGGACGCGATTTTTCGCCCGACTTTAATGATTCAACCAACGTAGTTATTAACCTGGCTGCCGTTGAGGTGATGGGGCTAACCAACCCGATAGGTTCAAAAATCTCCATGTGGGGTGGTGAGTGGACCATTGTGGGTGTACTGGAAAATGTAATAATGAATTCACCCTATGAACCGGTTCAGCCACTCGTTATGGTGTTTATGCCGGGCTGGACCAGCACCATTTCGGTACGATTGGAAAAAACAGCTGACCTGCAGGCTTCCATTGGTAAAGTTGAGGAAGTATTCAAGAAACTCAATCCCACCTATCCGTTTGCTTACCGTTTTGCCGATGTGGAGTTTGATAAAAAATTCTCGCAAATCAACTTAATCAGCAGCCTGGCCAAAATCTTTGCAAGCCTCGCACTGATTATTACAGCCCTTGGCTTGTTCGGGCTGGCCGCCTTTACGGCCGAACAGCGCGCCAAAGAAGTAAGCATCCGCAAAGTGTTAGGCGCTACGGTAACCAACCTTGTGGTATTAATCAGTAAAGATTTCTCCCGGTTGGTGATTATCGCTTTTGTAATTGCCTCGCCAGTTGCCTGGTGGTTTTTGTCGGGTTTCCTTGAGCGCTACCCGTACCGCATAACCATCAATTGGTGGATTTTACCGGCTGCAGGATTGGTAACCTTGCTGGTGGCTTTGGCCATTGTAAGTACCCAGGCCTTGCGTGCGGCTATGAGTAACCCGGTTGAGAACCTGAGAAATGAATAGCACCTGCACTTACCTGAACGTTATGCCGCATTGCTTTTGGACAGTTTGGACATCTGAAACAAAGTACTTACCTTTGACGTAAGTAACGTATGACGGTACTATGATAACATCCTTTGGCTCAAAAGAGACCAAAAAAATATGGCACGGTGAGAGAGTTCGGGGTTTCGCGACAGAATTGCAGGAAGTAGCAAGACGAAAATTGAGAATGTTAAATAATTCACAAAATCTGACAGACTTGCAGATTCCGCCATCGAATAGACTGGAGAGATTGAAAGGAACCTTAAAAGACTACTATTCTATCAGAATTAACGACCAATGGAGAATACTATTTAAATGGGACAAAGG
>JAGUUF010000186.1 GCA_020063545.1 Cytophagales bacterium | reverse complement strand
TGCTTGCGGCCTGGTTTTTTGAATTCAGCCCATCAGGCATTATTCGTACTTCTTCGCACGAGGCGCTCACGAATCCCTATAGCAGGGAGAAGAAAAAACCGCTGACCGGGAATGTGATGATTGGCTTATTGATGGCATTACTTACCATTCAGTTTATTTACATTAATGTTTTGCAGCGTGATTCGCATCAAAATCAACCGGCAGAACAGACCATCGCTGTGCTGCCGTTCACTAACCCAACAAGCAATGAAAAGGATGATTATTTTACAGACGGCATGATGCAGGAAATCATTAATCAGTTGGTGAAGATCCGTGAACTGAATGTCATTTCGCTTACTTCCTCCATGGCGTACAGGGGTTCTACAAAATCGGTTGAACAGATTGCCAGGGAACTTGGTGTGGCCCATATATTAGAGGGCAGCGTACAACGGTCAGGTAACCAGGTTAAGGTAGCGGTGCAACTGGTTGATGCGCGAAAAGACAAAAATGTGTGGTCAGAAAGTTTTGTTCGCGATATGAGCGATATTTTTTCCTTGCAAGCAACCATATCGAAAAACATTGCCCGTGAGTTGAAAACAGTTTTGTCGATTACTGAAGTAGAGAACCTTAACATAGTGCATACAGTTAACAGTGAAGCGTATGATTACTACCTGAAAAGCCTCTATTATGAGCGAAAAGATGATTGGATTAATGGCATAGAAATGTGCAACAAGGCCATTGCCCTTGATCCAAAGTTTACACTCGCCTATGTATTGCGTGCAAACTGGCAAGGCACGCATTATTTTAATAAATGGCCAACCTGGGAGGGTCGCGACAAACTGGCGAAAGCCGATATGATGCGGGCGGTGGAACTTAACCCCGAACTTCCTGAAGTAAAAATTTGCCAGGCGTTTATGTTATACCATACCGAACGGGAATACGAAGGAGCCATCCGCATTTTATTTGAACTTCTTCAGCAGCGACCCAACGATGTGCAGGTGTATTACTGGCTTGGAATTGTGCAGCGGAGAAAGGGTGATTGGCTTAACGCGATAGCAAACCTGGAGCGGGCTGTTACAATGGAGCCCCGTAACACAGATTACCTGATTCAAACGGCCTTCCTGCATTTTGTTATGCGTAATTACGCACAGGCAATTGAGTATGCCAATCGGGCTCTATCCATTGACAATGAAGTGGGAACAGCAGGGTTACTGGTTCATAATTCGTTACTGGCATGGAAAGGAGATGTTCAAATGGCCAATGATACAATTACCTTGATTGCGGGGCGAGGAAAACTGGAAAGCATATCCGATAGTATGCGGCTGGAGTGGTCGAAGCATTATTATAACCGGGAGTTTGATCAATTACTTGCTCTGAACGACCAATCTAAAGACGAGATTACCGAGGACCAGAATTATTACGAACCCAAAGTCCTCCGCAGTGCCCGTATATACTACCTGATGGGAGACCAGAAAGCATCTAAAAAGTTTGCTAATGAAGCCATAGCTATTCTCCGGCAACGGCTGTTCGAACCCGAGCCCGATTACCGCATTTACTCCGCACTCGGATATGCCTATGCTTTTGCCGGTTATCCAACCGAAGCAGTGGAGTTTGCCGGGAAGGCAGTGGAGATAATGTCGATAGCTGCCGATGCATTCAGCGATGGGCTGTCTTCCGAGCAGTCGTTACTGGAAGTATACATAATAACCGGCAACTATGAGGAAGCGGTTAATAAGATAGAATACCTGCTTTCCATTCCCGGCAATATTTCTGTTCCGTTGATTAAAGTTGACCCGGTGTACGACAAATTGCGTTCATTACCGCGGTTTGCCCGCATTATTGGAGCATCCTGACGGTACACTGCTGCTTTTTGAGGTGCTTATTTTATGGCTGTCTGAAATTTTTTTGGTAGATTAAAGTCAAATCAAACCCTGTTCCTTACAAACCTAACCCCACTGCCATGGATGCCAAAAGCAAAAAGATCAAAAATGCGGTCGAGAATCTGAGAAAAATGCTGAAGGGTGTTGACCAGTTTCAGCCTTCGTCACCCGTTATTAAAAGTCTTGCCAACAGCCTGAAAAAATCTTTATTTGTAGACTTTAAAAAGCGGCCGGCAATTGCCGAATTTAAAAAGCGTACGCAAATGTTAGATTTCAAAAAGCGGGTAGGCGCAACTTTTGTAACATTCAAAAAGCGGCCAACCCCCGTTCTTTTTAAAAAGCGCGTGGCTGACGTTCTCTTTAAAAAGGCCAAAGTTTAGCATTGCCCTTAACTGCACAGGCATTCGATTATGGAAATCGGCCCGCTCGAACTGCTGATTTTTCAGGGAACTCCCTTTTGCAATATTGATTGTAACTATTGCTACCTCCCCGACAGGCTAAACAGAACAAAAATGAGCCTTGACATTGTTCGGGAGGCTGCCAGAAAACTGGTTGCTGAAGAAATTATCCGTGAAGACTTTACCGTGTTGTGGCACGCAGGCGAGCCGCTGGTGTTACCCGTGGAATATTATCAACAGGCCATAACCGCTATAAGAAAGGAAATGCCTGGACATCTTGGCGTAACCTATTCATTTCAGACTAATGGAATGTTGCTGAACGATGACTGGTACCGGTTTTTTTTACAACATAATACCGAACTCGGCATCAGCATTGACGGACCTGAATTTATACATGATCGTAACCGGATAACCCGGTCGGGTAAGGGTACCTTTAAAAAAGTAATTTCCGCAATTGAACTCGTCAAAAGTTATGGAATGCCACTTCATGTAATTTCTGTGCTTACCGACTTTTCGTGCGATTATCCGGTGGAACTTCATAATTTTTATAAGGAGATCGGGGTTGATTCGGTTTGTATTAACATTGAAGAAATTGAAGGCGTAAATACAGTATCTTCTTTTTCTGATAAGGAGAGTTCAAAACAACGTGTTGTACAGTTTTTACGAAAGTTTTTTGACTTGAACCTTGCCGATGGTGAGCCTTTTGAAATCCGCGAATTCAACTGGGCAAAGAATAGTGTGCTCCATGGAGAATGGGAGGCCCCGGGCTACAACTTTACCCAGATGACGGGTCCGTTTAAAACCATAACCATCGGCACCAATGGCGATTTTTCAACATTTTCACCAGAATTGATTTCGCAGCATTCAGATCGGTATGGCGACTTCATTTTTGGGAATGTGATGCATGATTCATTCACCGCATCCCTGAAGTCGGAAAAATTTTTGCGTGTTTTTACCGATCTGGTAAACGGTATTGATCAGTGTAAGAATCATTGCAGTTATTATGGGTTGTGCCCCGGTGGAATTCCTTCCGGTAAATTCAGTGAACACAAAACACTGGATGCGAACGAGACCCAGTTTTGCCGGTTAACTTTCCAGGCACCGATTGATGCATTGCTACAAATGGTGGAAGAAGCGGAAGAAAATGTTTTACCAGGTAGATGATTAGCATGATTACCCGCAGGAGGTTTATTCATTCAACCATTGCGCTTACAGCCGGAGCTGCGATGTACCGCCCGCTATATGGGTTTGCGGGTAGTCGTGCGTTTGAAGGTTTTGATCTGCACGCTCACCCCGGGATATTTTTTGCCAAGGGCAGTGACCAGTATCCGGGCGATTCGGTACTTGCTAAAACACTTTCGGAAATGCAGGCCGGTAATGTTACTGGAGCTTTCTTTTCTCTGGTAGCCGATTCGCGTATTATTAAGGTTGGCCCTGATGGGGTTAAACCTTTTGGCAATTTTGCCGCAGGTGAAGCCTGGATAGATTACAAACGACAACTTGGTTTGGTCAGGGAGGTGGTCCGGAACTCCAAATCGGTTACGCTGGCAACTGAATCGGGCTCCTTTGATAGAAATCCAAGAATGGTATCTGCCTTTATTTCGATAGAAGGAGGCGATTACCTGGAAGGCGATGCCGGCCGACTTGAAGAAATGTACCAGGACGGTATCCGTTCGGTACAACTGGTTCACTACCATCCGAATGAACTGGGCGATTTGCAAACCGAGCCGCCCCAATACAACGGGCTGTCAACGGCCGGCAAGGAAACCGTAAAACGAATGAATAAACTGGGCATGCTCATTGACGTGGCCCACGCCAGTTATGAAACAACGAAGGCTGTTGCTGCCGCCACCGCTTATCCCATTATGCTTTCGCACAGTATGCTGCATACCGGAAGTTCGCACCCCGTTGCAAAGCGCA
>JAGUUF010000256.1 GCA_020063545.1 Cytophagales bacterium | reverse complement strand
TTTGGATAATTACGATTCGTTTACCTACAACCTGGTACACATCATCCGGGAGCTGGGCTACCGGTATGAGGTGCACCGTAACGATGCTATTTCAATGGATCAGGTAAACGCTTACGATAAGATCCTGCTATCGCCCGGGCCGGGTGTTCCTGATGAGGCTGGTATTATGAAGGGAATCATCCAAACGTACGCTCCTTCGAAGAGTATTCTCGGCATATGCCTCGGTCACCAGGGCATTGCCGAAGTGTTCGGAGCATCGCTGTACAATATTCCTAAAGTTATGCACGGAGTAACTTCAACGGCCACCGTCATTAAACCTGACGAGTATCTGTTCCGGCAGCTTGACCGGTCGTTCCAGGTATGCCACTATCATTCTTGGGCGGTATTGCCCGAAAGCTTGCCGCCCTGTATTGAAGCAACTGCGGTGAATGAAGATGAAATGATTATGGGGCTGCGACATACCCAGTATGATGTACGTGGATTACAGTTTCACCCGGAATCCATCATGACACCGGTTGGCGCGGCCATTATTAAAAACTGGTTAACCCTTGGTATATGAAAGCTGTATTGAATGAACTTACCCAGTGGGACAGCCTGAGCGCACCGGATGCCAGGCAGGTGCTGGTGGACTTAGCATCAGGCAAATACAATGCAAGCCAGGTGGCCGCCTTCCTTACGGTATACATGATGCGCCCCATTACGCTTGAGGAACTGCAGGGCTTCCGCGATGCCATGCTTGAGTTGTGTGTTCCGGTACACTTCGATGAACCTGTAATGGATGTATGCGGCACCGGGGGTGACGGTAAGAACACCTTCAACATTTCAACCCTTTCGGCTTTTGTGGTGGCGGCAGCGGGCCAGCCAGTGGCCAAGCACGGTAATTACGGAGTGTCATCGCCCTGCGGGTCTTCCAACGTGCTGGAATATTTCGGGTATCCATTTACAAATGATGCCGATGCGTTGAGGCGCAGCCTCGACCGGTCTGGCATCTGTTTTATGCATGCCCCATTGTTTCATCCGGCAATGAAAAGTGTTGCCCAAATAAGGAAAGAGCTCGGGGTAAAAACGTTTTTCAACATGCTCGGCCCCTTGGTGAACCCGGCCAAACCCAAGCGGCAACTAACTGGCGTTTTTAGCCTTGAACTGGCCCGCCAATACACCTACCTGTATCAGCAAACCGGCAACCGGTTTCTGGTAGTGCATTCGCTTGACGGGTACGATGAAATTTCGTTGACCGGGGCATTTAAATATTTTAGTAATACCGGAGAGCGGATTTCAACTCCACATGAACTGGGATTGGTGAAGGTTAACCCGGAGGGTATTCTGGGCGGTAGTTCCGTAGAGGAATCAACCGGGATTTTCATGAAGGTTCTTAAAAACGAAGCCACTCCGCAACAGCAGGATGTGGTTGTTGCCAATGCGGCTATGGCATTGTCGTGCGCCAATCAGAACCTAAGTACTAATGAAGCGGTGCTGCTTGCCCGCGAAACGTTGCAGTCTGGTAAAGCTTACCAGGCATTTAAACGGTTTATCGGCCAGGTATGAAAAACATTCTTGCAGAAATTGTCCGTAATAAGCAACTGGAGGTTGCGCGCAGGAAGGAAGAATTTCCGGAAACCGGATTTGGAGAATCACCTTACTATGCCCGCACGTGCTATTCATTGAAGCAACGGCTGTTAAACACAAAGAGGGTTAGTATCATTGCCGAATTTAAAAGGCAATCGCCATCGCAGGGTGTATTCAATCCGGCTTCTGATGTTGCTGCGATAACAGCAGGGTATGAACAGGCAGGCGTTGCCGCAGTTTCGGTACTCACCGACTCAGTTTTTTTTGGCGGAAGCCTGCAGGACCTTTCAACGGCACGAAGGGTACTTGGCTGCCCCATCCTTCGTAAGGATTTTATTGTTGATGAATACCAGGTACTGGAATCCAAATTTGCCGGTGCCGATGTCATTCTCCTGATAGCCTCCGTGTTGACACCCGACCAGGTAGCCTGTTTGGCGGAAGTTGCCCACCGCATAGGCCTGGAGGTTATTCTGGAAATCCATAACGAAGAGGAATTGCAGGCCAACCGGGAGGCCCCGGTTGATATAATTGGCGTGAACAACCGTAACCTCCACACATTCGAAGTTTCCATTGAAACATCCATCCGGCTCTCCGGGCTGATACCGGATCATGTTGCACGTATTTCTGAAAGCGGGCTGGAAAATCCGGTTGAAGTAATCGGCCTGAGCCGGTTGGGGTACCATGGCTTTCTGATGGGCCAGCGGTTTATGCGGCAGCCCGATCCGGTAACGGCCTGCACCACTTTTATGAAACAAGTAGAACAATTGATGCAGTAAACTTCATGTATGACTAAGAACAAGCTTAAAATAAAAGTATGCGGCATGCGCGATCCCGGCAACTGCTCAGCCGTGAGCCGGTTGTACCCTGATTTTATGGGATTTATTTTCTATTCCAAATCACCTCGCTTTGTTGGTGATTGTTTCAGGTTGACTGATGACTTACCTCCGACTGTAAAAAAAACAGGCGTTTTTGTAAATGAAGTACCGGATCGGATACTTGAAATTGCCGTTCGATGCCAACTCGATGCCGTTCAGCTTCATGGCGATGAGTCACCCGCTGTATGTGCCGCAGTGAGCGAAACTGTTCCACTGGTTATTAAAGCATTTTCGGTACGCGAAGGATTCAATTTCACAGCAACACGCCCTTACCAGGGAGTTGCCGATTATTTTCTGTTTGATTCGAGAGGAAGCCACCCCGGAGGAAACGGAATACCCTTTAACTGGGCGCTGCTGAAAAAGTATGATCAGCAAACGCCCTTTTTTCTGAGTGGCGGAATTAGTCCATCGAATGTGCATTTAATACACACACTGAACTACCCTGCATTTGCCGGGGTAGACCTGAACAGCGGTTTTGAAATCAGCCCCGGCATAAAAGATGTAAATGCGCTGCGCGATGCAATTAATACACTAAACAAAGCGTAACATGAACAGGTACACCGTTGACAACAAAGGGTATTACGGAAATTTTGGCGGAGCCTATATACCGGAACTGCTGTACCCGAATGTGGAAGAACTCAGACAAACGTACCTGGAGTTAATTCAGGATGCTTCTTTCAAAGATGAATTTCACCGGCTGCTGCGCGATTATGTGGGTCGGCCAACCCCGTTATATCCGGCCGTGCGCTTATCCGAAGAGTACGGGGCGCATATTTACCTGAAACGTGAAGACCTGTGCCACACCGGTGCACATAAAATAAACAACACCATCGGGCAGATTTTGCTTGCCCGGCAACTCGGTAAAAAGCGGATTGTTGCTGAAACCGGTGCCGGCCAGCATGGTGTAGCCACAGCCACCGTATGTGCCTTGATGGGGATGGGCTGCACCGTTTATATGGGCCGGCTTGATATGGACCGGCAGCGGCCGAATGTGGAGCGCATGAAACTGCTTGGTGCAGAGGTAGTGCCGGTGACCTCAGGCAACATGACGCTGAAAGATGCCACCAATGAAGCCATGCGGCACTGGATCAACCATCCGAAAGAAACGCACTACATTATCGGGTCGGTGGTAGGCCCGCACCCGTATCCGGATATGGTTGCCCGCTTTCAGTCGGTCATCAGCGAAGAAATCCGTAATCAGTTAATTCTTCACGAGGGCAATCCGTATCCCGATTATGTGGTGGCCTGTGTAGGCGGGGGGAGCAATGCAGCAGGTGCATTTTATCATTACCTTGACGAGCAGTGCGTAAACCTGGTTGGAGCAGAAGCTGCCGGGAAGGGAATTGATTCGGGCGAGTCAGCAGCTACTACGGCTTTAGGCAGGCCCGGTGTGCTGCACGGCAGCAAAACACTGCTTATGCAAACCGATGACGGGCAGGTTATTGAGCCGTACTCCATTTCAGCCGGCCTTGATTATCCCGGCATCGGCCCGATGCATGCGCATCTTTATGAAACAGGCCGTGTTTCGTTTTTGAATGCTACCGATGAAGAAGCCATGCGTGCAGGCCTTGAACTCTGCCGGCTGGAGGGTATCATTCCGGCTGTTGAAAGCGCCCATGCACTGGCCGTACTTGCTAAACTTGATTTTGATACAGATGATGTTGTGGTAGTTAACCTTTCGGGAAGAGGCGATAAGGATCTGGAAACCTATATCCGCTGGCGTGATGAGGGATAAATTATTGCATTACTGATTAAAATGATTTGCGAATACCGAATTTTGAATGATGAATCTTGAATCTTCAATACTATGCATACTATTAAATCACCACTTGCCTATTTCGCGTTTGTTTTTCTTGTGTCGTGCAGTAAACCTGCAACCGATAATGCAGTTGATGCAGAAGTTTATTCGAAAGGTATACAGGACTGGCAGCAGCAACGCAATGCCTACCAGGTAAGCGAGAATGGCTGGGTTAATCTGGCCGGGTTATTCTGGTTAAAAGAAGGCATTAATTCCTT
>JAGUUF010000037.1 GCA_020063545.1 Cytophagales bacterium | reverse complement strand
GAAAAAAACAAATACAGCACCCCCGTTCGAAGTTGACTAATCGCGCATACTTGAGACGACCGGTCGACTATATACTACTTTACCTTAAAGGACTTAGCATGGGCGCTGCCGATGTTATCCCCGGAGTATCCGGTGGAACGGTTGCCCTTATAACCGGCATCTACAACGAACTGATTCATTCCATCAAGTCGGTTGATTTGGAGGCAGTGAAACTATTGCGCCAATTGCGTTTTTCCGATTTCTGGAAAAAAATTAACGGCAATTTCCTGGCTCCCCTGCTTGCCGGCATTCTTACCAGCCTGTTGTTGCTGGCCCGTGTAATGAACTACCTGTTGAAAAATCATCCCATCCTTATCTGGTCGTTTTTCTTCGGGTTAATTCTCATTTCCGCGCCACTGGTAATGCGGGAAATAAAAATCAAAAAAACCGGGGTAATCGTCTCTTTCATCCTTGGTATAGTAATCGCATACCTGATTACCGTGCTAACCCCCACCGAATCGCCCGATGCGCTTTGGTTTATTTTCGTTGCCGGTATGCTGGCCATCTGCGCCATGATATTACCCGGCATTTCAGGGGCATTCATCCTGCTGCTGCTCGGAAAATACCACTATATGGTGAACGCCCTGCTGGAAGGCAACCTGCTGGTTATTGTTGTTTTTGCCCTCGGGTGTATCGTGGGCATCCTGTCGTTTTCACGGCTGCTTTCGTGGATACTCGATAACTATCACGGAGTTACAGTTGCCCTGCTGGCCGGTTTTATGATCGGCTCGCTTAACAAAATATGGCCCTGGCGGCAGGTGCTGGAGTATGAAACTTCCGAATCGGGCGAACAGGTATCCGTATTTGATAAAAGTGTATTACCTTGGGACTACCTCAACCTGACCGGTAAAGACCCTCAGCTATTCCAGGCTATTATTATGATGGCACTGGGTGTTTTAATTGTAGTGAGTATTGAAAAAATAGCAACGAGACTAAAAACCAAAATCTGACCATGGAAAAAGTATTCGGGCTTATAGGCTCAACCGTCAGTCATTCCTTTTCAAAATCATACTTCGATGAAAAGTTCTTCCGGGAAGGACTTCGCGACCACCGCTACGAACTTTACCCGCTCGCAACCATTACTGATTTTAAAAAACTGGTTACCGATACGAAAGGCCTGACCGGCCTGAACGTTACCCTACCCTACAAAGAGCAGGTACTTGCTTACCTTGACGATATGGATGCCGAAGCCCGGAAAATCGGGGCCGTTAATGTGATTAAAGTCAAAGACGGCAAACTTATCGGCTACAATACCGACAGCGCAGCGTTTTACGAAACGATATCAAGGTGGCTGCCGAAGGATAAAAAATTCAGCGCACTCATCCTGGGCACCGGGGGCTCATCAAAAGCGGTTCAGCAGGCGCTTAACCGGTTAGAGATTCCGCACAAAACCGTTTCGCGCAGCGAAGGCAAAGCCGACTATACATATGATGACCTGACACCCAAAATCATTAAAGAAAACAAGCTCATCATCAACACAACCCCGCTTGGCATGCATCCCAATACCGAGAGCCAGCCGCCCATCGCTTACGAACACATTTCGAAAGATCATTATGTGTATGATTTAATCTACAACCCGGCACGCACACAGTTTTTACAAAAGGCCGAAATACGCGGTGCCACCATCAAGAACGGCCTCGAAATGCTGCACGTTCAGGCCGAAAAATCCTGGTCAATCTGGAATAACTAAAGCCCATCCCGTAAATTATCTCCAACAAAGAAGAAGTGTTGTTGGTTAGGGGTTGAGGGTGCAATATCTTTCGAGCATCAAACAGATAACAACCACAGGTGGACTTCAACCTCATCAGCGATTACGAACCAACCGGTGACCAGCCCCAGGCTATCCGCCAACTGGTTGAAGGCCTGCAGCGGGGCGAACCCCACCAAACGCTGCTGGGCGTAACCGGCTCAGGAAAAACCTTTACCATGGCCAACGTAGTAGCACAGGTTAACCGGCCAACGCTGGTGCTAAGCCACAACAAAACGCTGGCCGCCCAACTGTATGGTGAGTTTAAAAATTTCTTCCCCGAAAATGCAGTTGAGTACTTCATCTCGTATTACGACTACTACCAGCCCGAAGCATACATCCCCTCCTCAAACCTGTACATCGAAAAAGACCTTTCGATAAACGAAGAAATTGAAAAGTTAAGGCTCAGCGCCACCTCATCGTTGCTAACCGGCAGAAGGGACGTACTGGTAGTGGCTTCTGTTTCGTGTATTTATGGTATCGGCAACCCCGATGACTTCGGCCAGAATGTAATTAAACTCACCGTTGGCGAATCTATCGCACGCAACCGCCTGCTGTTTGCCCTGGTAGATATTTTGTACAACCGCACCGAGGCCGATTTCAGGCGCGGCACCTTCCGGGTAAAAGGCGATACCGTTGACGTGTTCCTGGCTTACGCGGATTACGCTTTGCGCATTTATTTCTTTGGCGATGAGATTGAATCCATTCAGCGCATCGATCCCGTTTCCGGAAAAAAAATATCAGATGAAAAAATCGTGACTATCTTCCCGGCCAACCTGTTCGTTACCGGAAAGGAATCGCTGCACCAGGCCATTAAAGAAATACAAAACGACCTGGTTGTGCAGGTTGAAATGTTTGAATCGGAAAAGCGCCACCTGGAAGCAAAGCGGCTGAAAGAACGTACGGAGTTTGACCTGGAAATGATGCGCGAACTCGGCTATTGCTCGGGTATTGAGAACTACTCGCGCTATTTCGACAGGCGAAAACCCGGTGCACGGCCGTTTTGCCTGATTGATTATTTCCCCGATGACTTCCTGATGATTATTGACGAAAGCCACGTTACCGTACCCCAGATCAGGGCCATGTGGGGTGGTGATCGCTCTCGCAAGGTAAACCTGGTGGATTATGGTTTTCGGCTGCCGGCAGCACTGGATAACCGGCCGCTTACCTTCAATGAATTTGAGTCGCTGGTTAACCAGGTGGTTTATGTAAGCGCAACACCGGGCGAATATGAATTGCGAAAATCGGAAGGCGTGGTTGTGGAACAACTCATCCGGCCAACCGGCCTGCTGGACCCGGAAATTGATGTGCGCCCCAGCCGCAACCAGATTGACGACCTGCTGGAGGAAATTGATGAGCGCGTAAAGAAAAATGAGCGCGTGCTGGTTACCACGCTCACCAAGCGCATGGCCGAAGAGTTGACCAAATTTCTTGACCGGGCGGGCGTTAAGTGCCGGTACATCCATTCGGAGGTAACCACCTTGGATCGGGTGGAGATTTTGCGTGAACTAAGACTCGGGGTATTTGATGTTCTTGTTGGTGTAAACCTGTTGCGCGAAGGTCTTGACCTGCCCGAAGTTTCGCTGGTGGCCATCTTGGATGCCGATAAGGAAGGATTTCTGAGAAACCAGCGGTCGCTGGTGCAAACCATCGGGCGGGCGGCACGCAACGTAAACGGACGGGTAATTATGTATGCCGATTCCGTAACGGAGTCCATGCAGGTGGCTATTGACGAAACCAACCGCAGGCGCAAGGTGCAGACGGATTACAACAAAGCCAACAACATAGTACCTCAAACCGTTATCAAGTCGCGCGATTCCATCCTTCGCCAAACCAAAGTTGCCGATTCGAAAAAGTCAGCTAAGAAATACTATGTTGAGAACGAGGAGGCAAGCTTGGCGGCCGACCCGGTAGTGGCCTACCTTGGCAAAGACGAACTTACCAAAATGGCTGACCGTACACGGAGGGCGATGGAAAAAGCCGCGAAAGAACTGGAGTTTATGGAAGCTGCGCGGCTTCGCGATGAGTACCTGGCCATCCAGAAACTTATTGATGAGCGCAAGTAGTGTTCATTGCGTATATTTGTTAAACCATTTTTAAATGAAAAGATTTTTTCCGCTTGCGTTCATTTTTTGCGCGGCCTCCTTTTCCTTCTCCCAAAGTTCAAACGATTTAATGCTGGGAGGAGCCATGGATTTTCTGAAAACGGACAACGACAAGCTGTTCGATAAAGCCCAGTTTGGGTTTGAGGTTAATTATTTTGTGATCCGTAAATTTACCATAACGGCAGGGGCAGAAATCTGGACCAAACGAGATGAGAGTTTTGTGTTTGGCAGCCGGTACTATTTTACCGACCACTTCTTTGCCCGTGGCCGCGGACTGATTGGCGAAAATGATTTTTCACTGGGAGCCGGGGGCGCCATTCCGCTGCGGAACAACTGGCGCCTTGAACTGATTGGGGATTTTTATTTTGAAGGCGAGTTTGCCGTTCGGACAGGAGTGGCGTATGTTATTCCCTTGAGATAAACCACGCTTCCTGGTCTCCGTAAATCATTTTTCTATCTCCACGTAAGACACTGACATTTTCTTACATCAAAGTGACAAATTTTATCATTCAGCATACTGGTTGCTGAAATTATGTCAAGGTTAAATTATTAACCAAAATGGCACAGGCTTTGAAATCTGAAAAGCAATCAATTCTATAGCACTAAAAAATGGAGGTGATATGGAAAAACTGGCTTTGAGTTTAACGGTGATCACTATTTTCATGATTGTAGCCGTACTTGCAACCGTTGTCATTAATGAATACCTGCTGCCTGATCCTTACAGCCGGCTTAGGATGCTTTACGATCGAATACAAAACGTCAGGCTCTTTTCAGGACGGTCAAAAGACAACGGGCCTGCCTGACGTTGACAGGCACAGGGAGAGCTTTCCTTGCTGGTCATAACAGCCCTACATTCTCGTTCAAATAAAAAATCCCGAAATGCTTCGGGATTTTTCTATTGCCTTTCCTTTCCTTGCCCCTATTGTGCTGCCGCGAACCGCTTAGCTACTTCTGCCCAGTTTACCACATTCCACCACGCGGCAATGTAATCCGGCCTGCGGTTCTGGTAATTCAGGTAGTAGGCATGTTCCCAAACGTCCAAACCGAGAATGGGTGTGCCTTTTACCTCAGCCACATCCATCAGGGGGTTGTCCTGATTGGGGGTTGAGGTTATCTGCAGCTTTTTGCTTCCATCCACTATCAGCCATGCCCAGCCTGAACCAAACCGGCCGGCACCGGCAGCGGCAAATTTGGTTTTAAACTCATCAAAACTTCCAAAGGCGGCATTGATGGCATCGGCCAGCGCACCGCTGGGGCTTCCTCCCGCATTCGGGCCCATGATCGTCCAGAATAAACTGTGGTTGTAGTGGCCTCCCCCGTTGTTACGAACAGCAACCGGGTACTTCGAAATGTTTTTACAGATCTCTTCAATGCTCAGTTTGTCGGCATCGGTATTGGCTATGGCGTTGTTCAGGTTGGTAACGTAGGCGTTGTGATGCTTGCCATGGTGAATTTCCATGGTGCGTGCATCAATATGAGGCTCCAGTGCATTAAACGCATAGGGCAAATTCGGCAATGTAAATGGCATAGACAGTAATTGTTTAATGGTTAAACATGTGAGAATTCAAATATACTCTTCAAACAAGAGAGATGGAATTAAGTTCATCAACAATTTTTAATGTTGTAAGCTTCGAGTTGCAATCCGCAAGCCACCAGCCGCAAGCTAATAGCTTGAGACCCGAAGCTCCCAACTCACCTCTGCTTCCCCCGGATTCTCCTGAAAAAACTGTCGATCAGGTCTTTTGCTTCCTGTGCTGAAATTCCTTCGGTTACTTCCGTGCGCGGATGGAGCACGTTACCGTTCAGCAGTCGGTAACCCCGCTGCGGATCAGAAGCGCCAAATACAAGCCGCTGCAACTGCACCCAGTTAAGCGCCCCGGCACACATTACGCAGGGCTCCAGCGTAACATACAGCGCGCATTCATCCAGGTATTTCGAGCCCAGGTAATTCGATGCCGCTGTTGCGGCAAGCATTTCGGCATGGGCCGTGGCATCGGTAAGCTTCTCGGTTTGGTTATGGGCCCGCGCAATAATCCGGTTGTTGCTTACTACCACCGCGCCAACGGGCACCTCACCAATGGCCAGGGCTTTGTGCGCCTCCTTCAGCGCCTCGCGCATAAAATACTCATCGGAGAATACGTCCACGCCAGGATTATTTTAACCGGATGCTTTTCATAATAGAATGGGCCGTTGGCTGCCAGTCGGCACGCAGCCTGCGCGGGCAATTAAACGAGAAGACCAGCGTGCGGCCGGGCTCAACAAGGTATTGAATGTACGTGTAGCGGAGCACCGGTTCCTGTAGCGCCATGTCGCGCCTGTCGCCTTTAATGCGCGATTCGAACTCAAAAAAAATGTACTCTTTCCCGTGAATCTCCTTCATCCCCTCATCAATCATATCCACGCCATCGAACAGGTTATAGATGCCGGCTTTAAAAAATTTACGGGCAAGTTCCACGTTGGCATCCGGCCATTGGGTGGCCGAAAGGTTTACGCTAAAATCCACTTCGCGTTCTTCGTTCGTAAATGCAGCTATCGGCTGCCTCACGGACGGGTACCGCTGCACAAAGTCAATATCATCCATCGGCCGGAAGGTCTTCGGCAGGCTTACCACCATGCCCTCGGCTATTTTGGTTTTTACCAGCTTGGGTTCGGTGTTGGAAAGGAGCAGCAGCGACAGCAGGATGATTGGGAGGTTGCGCATGGCACTTAAAATTTTATCCATAACGGGCCGAATACAAGACTATTGCTAACTTCGCCCCCTCTGATAATTCGACAAAATTACGAAAACCCATGTTACGGACTCATACCTGCGGTGAATTGCGGATTTCTCACGTTAACCAACCGGTAACCCTTACGGGATGGGTGCAGCGCCTGCGCGATAAGGGCAGCATTTTATGGATTGACCTGCGCGACCGTTACGGCATTACCCAACTGGTATTTGAAGAAGGCAAAACCGACAGTGCCGTGCTGGCACTGGCAAAAACACTTGGACGTGAGTTTGTGATTGAGGCCGAAGGCATTGTATCCGAACGCCTTTCCAAAAACGATAAACTGCCTACCGGTGACATTGAACTGAAAGTGTCGCGGCTGAGGGTGCTGAACAGCGCAAAGGTGCCGCCTTTCACCATTGAAGACGAATCGGATGGCGGTGATGAACTGCGCATGAAGTACCGCTACCTGGATTTGCGCAGAACGCCCGTACGCGAAAACCTGTTGCTGCGCCACAAAATGGCCCAACAAACCCGTGCTTACCTCGACAGCCTGAATTTTGTGGAAGTGGAAACGCCTGTACTGATAAAATCCACCCCCGAAGGCGCCCGTGATTTTGTGGTTCCTTCGCGCATCCATCACGGAGAATTCTATGCGCTGCCGCAGTCACCGCAAACTTTCAAGCAACTGCTGATGGTTTCGGGGTTCGACCGTTACTACCAGATTGTGCGTTGCTTCCGCGATGAAGACCTGCGGGCCGACCGCCAGCCGGAGTTTACACAGATTGACTGCGAGATGGCATTTGTTACGCAGGAAGACATTCTGAATACATTTGAAGGACTGGTGTGCCACCTGTTTAAAACCGTGAAAGGAATTGAACTGGGCAGCGTACCGCGCATAACGTATGCCGATGCGATGAAACGCTACGGATCGGATAAACCCGATACACGTTTCGGGATGACATTCACCGAACTTAAAAATAAAACCAACCTCCCCCCTGGAGGGGGGAAAGAGGGGGGTGTTGATCTAACCTCCGGAAAAAACTTTAACGTGTTCGATAATGCCGAACTGGTTGTTGGCATCTGCGCCACAGGCTGTGCCGAGTACACCCGCAAGCAACTGGATGAGTTGACCGACTTTGTAAAACGCCCCCAGGTTGGCGCGAAAGGATTGGTGTACGTTCAGTACCGGAGTGATGGTTCGTTTAAATCGTCAGTTGATAAATTTTACACAACCGATGACCTGAAAAAATGGGCCGAAGCATTCCGGGCACAGCCCGGTGATTTGCTGCTGATCATGGCCGGTGAAGCCAATGCCACCCGCAAACAACTCAATGAATTGCGCCTGCTGATGGGCGAAAAACTTGGCCTGCGCGATAAAACAAAATTTGCCGCATTGTGGGTACTGGATTTTCCGCTGCTGGAGTGGAATGAGGAAACCAACCGCTACCATGCCATGCACCACCCGTTCACCTCGCCCAGGCAGGAAGATATTCCGCTGCTGGAGACTGATCCCGGAAATGTACGCGCCAATGCCTACGATATGGTGTTGAACGGAAGCGAAATCGGTGGCGGCTCCATCCGGATTCACGACCGCGCCACGCAGCAGCTCATGTTCCGTAAACTTGGCTTTACCGATGAGGAAGCTAAAAAGCAATTCGGCTTTCTGATGGAAGCATTTGAATACGGGGCACCTCCGCATGGCGGCATTGCCTTTGGCTTCGACAGGCTGTGCGCGTTGTTCGGTGGTTCGGATTCCATCCGCGATTTCATTGCCTTCCCGAAAAACAATGCCGGCAGGGATATGATGATTGATACGCCTTCCACAATATCAGAAGAACAGTTGAGGGAGTTGGGATTGATCATTAAACCCTAACCGTATGGCAGCCGTAGTTGGCATACCGCTCGATGAAAACTCATCGTACCTGCAGGGGGCTGCACAGGCTCCACAAAAAATCCGTGCGGCTTTCCACAGCCCATCTTCAAATTATTGCGCTGAAAACGGAACCGATCTTAGTCAATCACCCCATTGGAAAGACCTTGGCGACCTGGTGCTGCCCGCTGGCGTTGCCGCCATCCCCGAAATTGAAGCCAGGGTTTCAGCCACACTGCAAACTCACCCAAAGGTGTTGTGCCTGGGTGGCGATCACTCGATAAGTTACCCGGTTGTAAAAGCTGTTGCCAAAAATTACCCCGGTCTAACCATCCTCCACCTCGATGCACACAGCGACCTGTACGATAACTTTGAAGGCAACCGCTACTCGCATGCATGCCCGTTTGCACGGATAATGGAAGAAGGACTGGCCAGCCGGCTTGTTCAGGTTGGCATCCGCACGCTAAACCCGCACCAGCGGCAGCAGGCGAAACGATTTAATGCGGAGATTATCGAAATGAAAAACTGGACCGACAGCCAGCGCTTCAGTTTTGATGGGCCGCTTTATCTTT
>JAGUUF010000343.1 GCA_020063545.1 Cytophagales bacterium | reverse complement strand
ACTTGCCGTAGTGTACCCGGTAGCGGGTAATATTGGCGGAGGCGGGTTTATGGTGGTTCGCTTTAAAGACGGAACAGTTGATGCGCTGGATTATCGTGAGAAAGCACCCGCGGCCGCCTATCCCGACATGTACCTGGCCGAAACAGGGGCGGCCATTCCTGAAAAAAGTGCACGCGGCCACCTCTCTGCGGGCGTGCCGGGAACCATAGCCGGACTTGTTGAGGCACACCATAAGTACGGCAAACTTCCATGGAAAGCCCTGGTGCAACCTGCCATTGACCTTGCCCTGAATGGTTTTACGCTTACCGAACGGGAAGCAAGCGGGTTAAATAGCGCGGCAGAGGATTTTAGAAAATACAATACCATTATACCCGACCACCTGCTGCGTGATGAATGGAAGGCAGGCGACTCGATTAAACACATTGATCTGGGACGAACACTTGAACGCATCCGCGATGAAGGCCGGTCAGGCTTCTACGAAGGCGTTACGGCCGACCACATTATTGCTGAAATGCAGCGCGGCAAGGGCATCATGACAAAGGAAGATCTGAAAAACTATAATGCCGTTTGGAGAAAGCCGCTTACAGACTTTTACAAAGACTACAAAATTATTTCCATGCCTCCCCCATCAAGCGGTGGCGTTGCACTGATTCAACTGCTTAAAACGGTTGGCGATTTTCCGTTAGGAAGTTGGGGACATAATTCGGCAAAGGCCGGGCACCTAATGGTTGAAGCCGAACGCAGGGCTTATGCCGACCGGGCTTACTACCTGGGCGACCCTGATTTTGTTGATGTTCCTGTTTCCAAACTGGTGGCCGATCGCTACCTGGATGAACGCATGGAAAATTTTAACCCGACAAAGGCAACACCCAGCACAGCAGTAAGTCACGGGCAGATTACAGGATACGAATCAGAGCAAACAACACACCTTTCGGTGGTAGATGCCGAAGGTAATGCGGTATCGGTAACTACCACGTTAAATGACGGTTACGGTTCGCACGTTGTTGTAGCCGGTGCAGGGTTTATTCTGAATGACGAAATGGATGACTTCAGTGTAAAGCCGGGTGTTCCGAATATGTACGGGGCCATCGGTGGGGAGGCCAATAAAATCCTGCCCAACAAGCGCATGCTCAGTTCAATGACACCCACTATTGTTGAGAAGGACGGTAAGTTGTTTATGGTGGTGGGCACTCCGGGTGGCACCACCATTATCACCTCGGTGTTCCAGACAATTCTCAATGTGGTTGAACACGGCATGACGATGCAGGAGGCTGTTTCAGCCAGGCGATTCCACAGCCAATGGATGCCCGATTTTGTTTTTAACGAGAAAGGTGCATTTACCGAAAAAGACAGCCTTGAGTTGGTAACCATAGGGCATGCCTTTCGTTTCAGGCGTGGCATCGGGCGGGTGGATGCCATTTTGGTTTTACCTGATGGCCGGCTTGAGGGTGGCGCTGACCCAAGAGGTGATGATGCTGCGGCAGGGTTTTGAGGGTTATCTTACAACTTCTTAATCGTAAACTCTACCCGCCTGTTCAGTTGCCGGGTTTCTTCCGAATCATTGCTGGCAACGGGTTTGGTTCCGCCATAGCCCTTACCGGTTATCCGTTTGGGATTAATGCCTTTCGAGACCAGGTAACTTTTCACCCGGTTAACCCGCTTTTGCGACAGTTCCAGAAGTGCCCGGTACGAGCCCCGGTTATCGGTATGGCCCGACAATTCAATTTCAACATGCGGGTTGGCTTTCAGAAACTCAACCACCAGGTTTAATTCCGGATACGACTCAGGCAAAAGTTCCGGGGTACTTTGAATAAATAAAATGTTCTTTAAGGTAACGGTAGTTCCAACCTCAACCGGCTGCAGCCGGAAATTCATTTCCAGCTCTTTCAACTCCACGGTGTTCAGATCAAGCTTTTCAAGGCTGCTTACATAATTTGCAGATGATACTTCAATGGTGTATTCCATTGTTGACGGTACAACCAATCCGTAACCCTTGTCAGCCTTTGCCTCTGCCCCTATTTTTTTGTCTTTGCCCGTAAACGTTAGCCGGGCAGCAATGGGGGCGCCCGTTTTTGCATCAACCACTTTTCCGAAAATCCGCAATTCCGAATCGGCAACCTGGTATGATTTTTCCCTGAACGTAACCAGCGTATCTGCTTTAATCCGGTTTGAGATGACCAACAAGGTATCCAGCTTTGGCTCATCCGGCTTATATAGTTTAATATCACCGTAGCCATCGCTGTTTTTTGTAGATGTAAAGAGTGAAAACCCACGCGCAGGATAATTTCTGAAAAACAATTCACGGCCCTCAGAGTTAACGGTAGCCCCCAGGTTTACCGGCTCCGACCAGGCATAGTACGTCTCGTCAAGGCGGGTACAGAAATACACGTCAAAGCTTCCGAGGCCTTTCCGCCCGTTACTTGAAAAATATAACGTTCTGCCATCCTCACTTAACGAAGGAGACAACTCCTGGAACTGCGTGTTTACCGAGCGCCCTGCATTACGGGGCTCGCTCCATTTTCCTTCTGCATCTTTTACCGATATAAAAATATCTTCAACGCCCACTGAGCCATAGGTTTCGGCACTGAAAACAAGGACGGTACCATCAGCAGAAATAAATCCGCTGCTGAAATTAGACTTATTGAGGAAATACGGAATGAAAATATTTTCAGGCTTTGCCCACCCGGAAGTTGTTTTTTTTGAAACCGCTATGCCCTGCGTGCGTGCCGGTGTTTCCGTACCGGAATAATGACCGACCAAAAACAATTGCGTGCCATCGGGTGAGAAACCGATTACCGCATTGTAAGCGCGGTCATTCAGAACAGACCCGCCATGAACCGGTGCCGACCAAATGCCCTCAATCAACAGCGAGATCCAGATATCGCCCGGATCAGCTTTACCGCCAACATTTTCAGGGTGGTTACCGCGTGTAAAAAAAAGCGTGCTTCCATCCGGGCTTATAACCGGGGCCTGTTCATCAAACGGTGAGTTGACTAACCGGAACGACTCGGATGTTATAACCGGCTGGGCGTTAACCAGGGTAACCTGCGCTGCCAAAAACAAAAAGAAACAAATTTGTCTCATGGTAGATAATCTATTTGCTAACCCAGGCGTTTCCTTTTATTGTAAACCGCCACGGAAGTTTAGCATCTTTTCCGGCATAATCCACGCCAATCCGTGTGCTTGCTTCAATCATTTTCGCTGAAACCTTTTCCCCTTTTTCTATCCAAACATCGCTGCCGGTAAGGTACTTTCCATTAAACGATCGGTCAATACCCAATGCAACAGTTAGTTTGCCAGGACCGGAAGTTAACCGGAACGGATTTGCCGGCAGGCCCCTGCGTTGTTGCATAACGGGCAACCCCAATACCGGCTCAACCGCCCGAATCAACACAGCATCTGCAATACCAGCCTGGTTGGTTACAACATTAAACAGGTTGTGTACGCCATAGCACAGGTAAACATAAGTGTGGCCGCCCGGTTTAAACATCACGCTGTTCCGGTTTGTCATCCTTCCTCCGAAAGCGTGGCACCCGCGCTCCTTCCACGAATAGGCTTCCGTTTCTACAATCAGACCCGAAGTGATGGTTTTGCCCGATTGCGTAACCAGGTGCTGGCCAAGCAGTTCGCGGGCAATGGTTACAACGTTTTTCCGCTGGTAAAACGACTCCGGCAACTTCACGGTAAAGGGGTTTCAGAAACGAAAAGAATCATTAATTTTGGCCGCTCTAAACGCAATTAAACCCAAAAATAACCATACCATGAAAAAGCTTCTACCTGTTTTCTTGCTCATTGCCGCACTTGGCGCGCAGGCACAAATTCAAACTCCTGCTGCCAGCCCGGCAGGTACTGTAAGTTCGGTAGTCGGCCTTACCGACATCAGCATCAAATACTCGCGCCCTAAAATGAAGGGCCGCAAAATTTTTGGCAGCGGTTCCGATTTCCTGGTACCGTATGGCGAACTGTGGAGAACAGGCGCCAACCAGGGTACGATTATTACCTTTTCCGATGATGTAAAGGTAGAAGGAAAGGATGTAAAGAAAGGCGAATACATGCTGCTTACCATTCCGGGGGCAGACACCTGGACAGTTATTCTCTACAGCGATCCCTCCATCGGTGGAAACATGGCCAACTACAAGCAAGACAAAGATGCCGCACGGTTTACCGTTAAGCCGACACGCCTTGCCGAAACGGTTCAAACCTTTACAATTGGTATTTCGGATATAGCCGATGATAACACCAATGCCAATGTTCAACTGGCATGGGAGAACACTTCGGTAAAATTCAATGTAACGGTTGACTACGATGCCAAAGTAATGAAAGCCATCGAAGCCGGTACCCGCGTTAACCCGGGCAACTACATTGCTGCCGCGAACTACTTTTTTGAAAACAAGAAAGACCTGAATAAGGCGCTTGAGTGGATTACGCTGGGCATAGAAACCGGTAACCGCGAAGCCTTCTGGAACATTCATACCAAAGCTAAAATCCAGCACGCGTTAGGTGATTACAAAGGCGCCTTAGCCACCGCACAGCAATCGCTTGACCTGGCAAAGAAAGCAGCCAGCGACTTTGGCTACATTAAAATGAACGAAGACCTGATTGCCAAACTGAATGCCGAGATGCCAAAAACCCCGGCCAAAAAGAAATAGCAACTGAACCATTAAAAAAAGGCAGTCCGAAACGGCTGCCTTTTTTGTTTACCTTAAAGTTGCCTTATCGCTTTAATAGGTAAACTGGTAATTTCAAATGAGCAGCACCCATTTTGACTACATTGTTATCGGCTCCGGCTTTGGAGGCTCGGTATCGGCCATGCGGCTGGGCGAAAAAGGTTACCGGGTATTGGTAATTGAGAAGGGAAAGCGATGGACCGACTCTGATTTTCCGAAATCAAACTGGAACCTGAAGAAGTACCTGTGGCTGCCCTTTTTAAAATGGTTCGGATTCCTGAAGCTCAGTTTCTTTAAAGAAGTGTTTGTGCTCAGTGGCGTTGGTGTTGGCGGTAGCTCGCTGGTATATGCCAACACGCACATGATGCCCCCTGATGCGTTCTTTAACAACCCGGTGTGGTCTGGTTTAAAGGATTGGAAACGAACGCTTGCTCCCTTTTATGAAAAAGCCCGATTCATGCTGGGCAGCCAGCGATACGAGAAAGAAAATGCCGAGGATGAAATACTGAAAGCAGTTGCCTGTGAAATGAACAGGGCACACACCTACTCGCGTGTTGATTCAGTAGGTGTTTACCTGGGCGACCCATCGAAAGAGATCGACCCGTATTTTAAAGGTCTTGGCCCGATGCGTAAAGGCTGCATTGAATGCGCAGGCTGCATGGTAGGCTGCCGGCACAATGCAAAAAATACGCTGGAGAAAAACTACTTGTGGTTTGCCGAACGCCTTTTTGGTGCATCCATACTGGCTGAAACCGAAGTGGTAAAAATTATTTCAATTAACGATTCAACGTACCGCATCGAAACAAAACCAAGCACAGGCAAAAGTAAAAACAAAAACATGGCTTTTACCTGCAAGGGTGTTGTGGTGAGTGGCGGGGTGCTGGGTACACTCTCACTCTTATTAAGACAAAAATACGTGTACAAAACTCTTCCCGGTCTTTCGCCAAGGTTGGGCGAAAATGTATTAACCAACTCGGAAATGTTATCCGGTGTGGTGGCGGCCGACCGGAAACTAAACAACGGGCTGGCCATCAGCACGGTATTCAACCCGGATGATCACACCCATGTTGAACTGGTAAAGTTTCCCGATAAATCGGGAGCCATGGTGCGGCTGGCCGTAACTGCTGCAGGAAACGGGAGTCCATTTGTGCGGACAATGAAAATGATCGGCAACATCCTTCGTCATCCGCTTGATTTTCTGCGTTCGGTATTCCAGAAGAATATTGCCCGTAACTCAATTATTTTTCTCATCATGCAGTCGCTCCCCAACGCCATGCGGATGCAACTCCGCAAAGGGGTGTTCGGATGGCGACTTGTGTTTCGGAATGATAAAAAGCAGAAAGTACCCAGTTACATACCTATCGGGCAGGAAGTATTGTATCGGTATGCGGCCAAAGTAAAGGGTGTTCCGCAGAATGCTTTCAGCGAAGTGATGTTCGGGTTGGCCTCAACGGCTCACATCCTGGGCGGGTGTCCCATCGGGCAATCTGCTGATGATGGTGTGGTGAACGAAGGGTTTGAAGTTTTCGGGTACAGAAATTTCTACATACTTGACGGGTCAATTATCCCCTGCAACCTGGGTGTCAATCCATCGCTTACCATTACCGCGCTAAGCGAATATGCCATGAGCCTGATACCCGAAAAGCCCGGCAACCCATTTAAAACCCTTGATGAACAACTCGCTGTGCGGTAAAAAATTATTCATTAATTTTAATCATGCCGGACCTGTTAAAAAAATTGTTCCTGATCGTGGCCATCACGGGCTGCTCGCACCAGCCTGCTAAAAAGGAGGTTCAGCAACCAATTGATGTCAAGGCAGCAGAAAAAAAAGTCGTACCGCTTCCTGAAGATGCCGTTTCGTACCAATTGAGTTTTACCGAACCGCGGGATTGGCTGGAAGACTACCGGTTCGGAAAATTTTTCGGGGATCGGGCTGAATTTTTCGTTATACAGAACCCTGAATCAAAAATTTTTAATTCAACCGTCTCCAAAATCATCCTCTACTACCTTGATGGAACGCATTGCCAGTCGAGGTTTATTTTAGCAGAGAATGTTGCAGATAGGATGATTGCGCAGTACGGAACGTTTACGATAACACCATTAGATGAGCGTAACAAAAATCTGCTTTCAGAACAGTCAGTTATGATTACCGATAATGACGAAATACGTATCAATCCCTTACTTACCCGATTCGAACTGCTTTGGAAGCTCCCGTCAAAACACATTCGGATACGCGTAGATACAGAAAATCCTTACGAACCCTACGTTTATACGGAACATATTCCGGATTACCACAGGATTTTCAGGGAATTGGAACTTGCTACCCTTTAATGTTGCTGCCTGTTACGTATTGCAGTACCGTTGCGGCTGCCAGTACCACCAAACACCCAATGATATTGTACAGCAAAAAAGCGAGGTCGGTAAAAAAGTAGCAGTATAACACCACGCCTTCGGCAATGCAGGCCGCCCAGAAAACGGCTGTACCCTGAACACGCTTCAGGTAAAAGGCTGTAACAAAAACACCAAGGATGGTGCCGTAAAACAAGGAACCGATGATGTTCACAAACTGAATCAGGTTCTCGGAAAAACCGGCAAGCATGGCAAACGTCATGGCCAACATAGCCCACAGCACCGTAAATGCGCGTGAGGCCATAAGGTAATGTTCGGGTGAAGCATTCTTAACCAGCGACCGCCTGTAAATGTCAACTGCCGTGGTTGACGATAACGCACTGAGTTCCCCTGCCATAGACGACATGGCCGCCAGGAACATCACCGCCAGCAGCAGGCCGATAATGCCATGTGGAAGGTTATTGAGAACGAAGTTTAGAAAAATGTAATCCCTATCCTGTGTCTTTGCCGATGGAATAGCCTCTTTTATTTTAGTCTTAACGGCTTCATGAATCACTTTTTCCTGATCCTGAAATTGCAGCACCATCTTTTTATGGAGTTCTACAGAATCCGGTTGGCCGGCCCGGATTGCCTCTGCCAAAGCATAAACTGCCTGCTGCTTTTGCCGGTAAATATCGGTATAATCCGACTGAAGCTGCACCAATTCCTCCCGGCTTTCGGTTTCCAGCGCCTGCTTCATCAATACCTGGTTATGAAATACAGGCGGTTGATTGAACAGGTAAAACACAAATACCAATACACCAATAAAGAGTATTATGAATTGCATCGGTATTTTAAGCAGGCCGTTAAACATTAACCCAAGCCGGCTTTCGGTAAGATTTCTTCCCCCAAGATAACGGCCTACCTGCGACTGGTCAGTGCCGAAATACGACAGAAACAAAAACACGCTGGCCAGCAAACCCGACCAGATGTTGAACCGGTCCTTCAGCACGAGGTCAACTTTTTGAAAAAATGTAAGTTCATCCACCGAAGTCACTCCTTCGGGCAACAATTTATCCGCATCGGCCGGTAAAATGTTGATCATATTAAATTTTCCCAGTTCACCGGCAATGGCCATGGTATTGCCAAAGCTGATGCCGGCCGGCAACAGGGAATAAGCGATAATGCCAGCCAGCAGCATGCCGCCCATCACTACCGAAAGTTGCATGCGCTGCGTAAGGCTAACCGCGTGCGAGCCACCCGTTACGCTGTACACAATTACCATCACGCCAATCAGCAACGTGGTGTATTCAATACGCCAGTTCAACACAGTTGAAAGCACCAGCGAGGGCGCAAAAATGGTAATGCCGGCAGAGAGGCCGCGAAGGATAAGGAATAACAGGGCAGTGAACGACCTGGTTTTCAAATCAAACCGGGATTCCAGGTATTCGTACGCAGTAAGCACGTTAAGTTTGTAATACATGGGCACGAACGTTGCCGAAATGATGATCATGGCGAGTGGAAGACCGAGGTAAAACTGGAGAAACCGCATGCCGTCTTCAATAGCCTGGCCGGGTGTAGAAAGAAACGTAATGGCGCTGGCTTGTGTGGCCATAATAGAAATGCCGATCATCCACCATTTCAACTTACCATCGCCCCGCAGGTACGTCTCCATGGATTTACTGCCGCGCGTCTTCCAGGCACCATACGCTACAATAACCCCGATGGTGCCGAACAACACGAGCCAGTCAAGCGCATTCATGCAAATGAAACGGTTAGCCAATAGAAAAGAACTACCTGCACCGCCAGCGCGGCAAGCAACAGCCAGTACCAATGGCTCCACTTTTTAAATACGGGAGGAGAATCGTTCACAGTATTTGATCGGCTAACACTATTTTACCCGTGATTTACCTTTTGTTTTACCTGCAGGCGGTGGAACAACAACCTCGGTTCTGTTTCGCAACGAAACAAGGTTGGCGAACAATTTATACGCCCCCGGAACTCCTTCAGGAAGTTCCCTGAAAAAGGAAAGACCTGTGTAAACATAAAACCCTTTACCATACTGTGCTACGAGCAAACTTCCGTTTTTAGCCTCCTCGCCTTTATCGTTCATGGAAAGAATAGCTTCGTAGCGATCGTCCCACTTGTTGGGAAAATACAGTCCGCGCTCCTGTACCCATCCGTCAAAATCTGTTGCCGTAATTTTGTTTGGATAGTTCAGTACCGGGTGGTCAGGCCTGAGGATGCGCACTTCAGCATCTTCTTCGGTAATCCGGTCGCGCGAAATGGTTAGCGGGTAAGGCGAATACTTATCGGTTTCCAGATCGTTGCTTGTATTGTACTGAACTACCATGGTTCCTCCCCGTTCAACATACTCCAGCAGGGCATCCATAATAAAACGGATGCGCTCGTTGGTATTGATTGCGCGCACACCGAGAACAACCGCGTCAACGCGTTTCAGATTTTCGGCAGTAACTTCTTCGTTTTTCATTTCCCAGACTTCATACCCCATATTCCGTAATGCCGCTGGAACGTCATCACCGGCTCCGCGGATGTAGCCGATAACCCGCCCCTCCTTCTTCAGGTCAATTCGTACAAGGGGAACTTCAGCTTTGGGCAACAGGGTTTGAATGGGTATGTGATCGTAGGTTATGGTACGCACGGAATAATCATACTGCCTGCCGTTTACCAAAGCAACCGCGTGCAACTTCCCTTTGGATTCTGAAGCCGGAGGAAAAACTTTAAAAAACTTTGTTTGTTCTTCATTTCGCCTGCTTAGTTGAAAGGTTGCGGATTGCGGTTCTGCCCGCCAGCCCGGGGGCAGTTCAACCTTCAACTCACCCGCCTGGCTTCCATCGCGTACCGATTTTAATACGATGCCGATTTCCAAAGGCGCGGATGAGTTGAAAATCCAGGCACCGTTTTGAATGGAAGCAACTACCTGGGGCAACACTTCAACAGGCCGGTATAATTCGCCTTTTACCGGGTCCGTCCACTTGTAAACAAGCGGTACATTAAGGGTAAGCGGTTCGCCATCCACGGCAAAGTCGAGGGTAACGAATAGCGGGCGATCGTTTTCGGGTTTGCCAATCAGGGTTGGATCGGGTACCGTAAACAATCCCTGTGAGTGCGGCTCTTTAAGCCAGTACGGATCGGAATACGAAGCAGCAGTAACCGCGCGCTTTGTTTTGAAAACCAGTGGCGTGTTATTTCGGAGTGCTGTGCTGATGATGGTATCGTAGGATAGTCCGTTTCCCCGGATGGTTGCCAGTTTAACATCGGCAGGCGAACGGTTGATTATTTCAAATGATGCTGTTAATGGTTCACCGGGGGCAATCCAGTACTGGTTGGCGGTAACTTCGGCAAACAAGCCAAGGCAGTCCTGGATCAGTTGATTCACCTCTGCAAGCTTTCTGTCGCGCCAAACACCCGGTTCAAGGTTGCTGATGGCTTTCCTGATCTGGAGAAGTTGCCCTACTATGGTATGGGGTTGTTCAGGATTAAAATCGCGTATGGCTTTATCAACCAGCGGAATGACTTTCTCGCCACCTTTCACCCGTGTCCATGTGGTATTAATTCCATCAAAAATATCTTTTGTTGAAGGCTCGCCTTTGGCCAGTTCAAAAAACTCGTTGGCATCGCCCCGCCTTCCGGGCGAACCGAATCCCTGGCTTTTATGCTGGCTGCGGCTTGTTGCCGCTATCTCAGCATACGATTGACCCAGCAGCGCATTATAACCGCCTACATTGATGACCGTAACCCCGGGGGTATTTTCGTTGATAGTGTTGTTAAAGAACCTGCCGGTATTCATGTAAATGCGTTTCGGTTGCCACACCGGCAGGGATTTCAGTTGTTCAGGAAATGCGGATGGCGAACCCGACAACTCAAACGCTTCAAGCGAAAGCACAGCCGATGCGGTATGGTGCCCATGCCCTGCCCGCTCATTTGGCGGAAAGCGGTTAAGTACAACATCGGGTTGGAACTGCCTGAACACACGCACCACATCCGATAAGATTTCATCCTTACCCCAGATGGCGAGTGTTTCATTAACGTTTTTGGAAAAACCAAAATCATTGGCACGGGTAAAAAACTGCTGCCCCCCGTCTATTCGCCTGGCTGCGAGTAACTCCTGGGTGCGGATAACACCCAGTTCATCGCGTATCTCCGGGCCGATAAGGTTTTGCCCGCCATCGCCACGGGTCATCGAAAGATAGGCCGTTGCGGCAAGTCGTTCGTTGGCCAGGTAAGCAATAACGCGCGTATTCTCATCATCCGGATGGGCCGCAACGTAGAGCACCGAACCGAGGAAGTTGAGTTTCTTTAGTTTGAGTTTTATCTGGCTGGCATCGGGCTGGCGCGATTGGGCAAAAAGCAGGATGGGTAGTACAACGAATACAAAAAGTATATGCCTCATGTAGAATTATTTTGTGCGAATTAACAGATAAAAAGGCAATCAGAATAGCCCGGCACTATCCTGTTACATGATTTGCTTTGACGCCTGACAGGTGGCCGGAAGCTTATTTATATCCGGCCGCGTTTCACACCGTTAACCAGGTAGTCACCTTCTTCCGAGAAATAGATGACAATGCGGCTAACCGGTTTTTTCTGCCCGTTCAGGAAGGTAACGATATACTCGTGATCGGAAGTACGGTCTTTCACGTCATCCGAAAAACCAATGTCGAGTTTCACTTCTTTGCCCGGCTCAACTTTGCGTGATAAAAAAACCTTACCGCCTTTCGAAACCGATAACCGTACTTCATCAGTACCTGCTGTGAGTACATTCAGGAAAAGAGTAACATACGGAAGCGGGGTGTTACTGGTTCGTTTCTCATATTCACCAAAAGTTTCGTCTATCTTAATTTTGGTAACATCGGCCGGAGGGCGAACTTTAAAATCCATGTTTAAGCGAAGTGCAAACTCGTTATCGGGCTTAAATGGAATCTCCTGCGCCTGTACAGAAAACGTTATAAGTATAAGAACCGTGAAATAAATGGAGCATCTGAGCATATACCGGGCAAAACTATCTTTACCTCCGTTAAAGGTACAAAAACTGGTGAATACGCGTTTGTTTTCAATAGTTGTGGTGCTGCTCACCATGTGCGCATCGGTTAAAACGGGCAACCAGCCACAGGAAACTGCACTGGAAATACCCCGGCTGGAAACTGGCGAGGTGTTAATTGAGCACACGGGATTTTCACTGGTATATTCCGAGCACCATGAGCAGGCAAAGTGGGTTGCCTATGAACTTACCCTGGAAGAAACCCTGAGGGGTGTTGAGCGCTCCGACCGGTTTTTACCCGATCCGAAAGTAAGCACGGGCACAGCAACTGATAATGACTACAAAAGAAGCGGTTACGATCGCGGGCACCTGGCTCCCGCAGCCGATATGAGTTGGTCTGCCCAGGCCATGAAGGAATCGTTTTACTACAGCAACATCAGTCCTCAGGTGCCTGCCTTTAACCGGGGCATCTGGAAGCGGCTGGAAGAGCAGGTGCGCAGGTGGGCGCAGCAGGATACTTCGGTTTACATTGTTACGGGCCCGGTGCTGGCTGAAAATCTTCCCTCCATTGGCACGAACCGGGTAAGCGTGCCGGCATATTTTTACAAAGCGCTGCTCGTGTACCGGAACACAACCAAAAAGGGTATCGCGTTTATTATGCCAAACGAAAAATCAGCCCGGCCCCTGCAGCAATTTGCCGTTACCATCGACAGCCTTGAACAGTTAACCGGCATTGATTTCTTTCCGGCATTGCCCGACTCAACAGAAGCGCGCCTGGAACGTACGGCATGCCTTCCGTGCTGGAATTTCTGAGTTGAATGCCCAAAAAGCCGCAGAGAGATAAACAGGTCCTATTGCAACAATTAAAACTCATAGTCAGTTTAATTATACGATTAAGATTCAATAACCATTTTGAAATGAGGTTTGTTTCAGTATGCTCAGACAGCGCCTTGGCCAATCCCTGCCTACCGGCCTGGCAGGTTTGGTCTGGCGGGGGCAGGTGCGGATTGGTCACAGCGTTGGATGAGCATACGGCCTGCCTGCGGAAGGCAGGGCCATGCGGCCCATGAGCATGCGTTGTTAGGTAGATACGCGGATCATTCAGTTAATCAAAATTTGTTCTTTAGTACCGTTTTACCATTCTGAAAATGTTT
>JAGUUF010000030.1 GCA_020063545.1 Cytophagales bacterium | reverse complement strand
GTTGAAAATACAAAATCAATTGACGATAACCTGAAAGACCTTGGATTTACGCCATCGGTGTATAGTCCATACTACAAGCTGCTGTCGGAAGAAAAGGTTAAGGAAATAAAGACGAAGAAAATGCGGATTATCCCCTGGACAGTAAATGAAACAGAAGATATGAAACGGTTGCGTACCTGGGGTGTTGACGGCCTGATTACCGATTACCCGAACCGGGCTGCCGAAATCGGGCTGGGTTTAAAAGGAAAAAATGGAAACGGCAGGAAGAATGGCGTACGGTAATAAGGTGCCCGCCTAATTCCCTATCATTGCAAAAAAAATCAGCGCATGGCTAAATACGATGTGTACGGCATAGGCAATGCCATTGTAGATATTGTTACGGAAGTGGACCATGATTTCTTCGAAAACCATGGCATCGAAAAAGGTGTGATGACCCTGGTTGACGAAAAGCGCCAGCTCCAGCTTATGAAAGCCATTGATATGAAGCGAAGTAAAATGTCGGGCGGTGGTTCGGCCGGAAATACCGTAGTGGCAGTAAATCAGTTTGGCGGAAAATCGTTTTACTCATGCCTGGTGGCAAACGATGACCTGGGCAGGTTCTTCCTGGAAGATTTGAAGCGCAATGGCGTTGACACCAATCTGCGTGTTGAGGATTGCCCCACCGGCCATACCGGTAAATGCCTGGTAATGACCAGCCCGGATGCGCAACGTACCATGAACACCTTTCTTGGTGTAAGCTCGTTTCTTTCCACCGAACACCTGAATGAAGATGCCATTAAGGATTCGCAATACATTTACCTGGAAGGCTACCTTGTGGCTAGCCCCAAAGGTTTGGAGGCCATGAAGCAGGCAAAAAAAGTTGCCGAACGGAATAAAGTTTCAACTGCACTTACGTTCTCCGATGCCAGCATGGTAAAATACTTCTCAGCTCAAATGCAGGAAATTGTTGGAGCCAGTGTTGATTTGCTGTTTTGCAACGAGGAAGAGGCTATGATTTTTACCGGAACAAATTCATTGGTTGAAGCGCGCGAAATCCTGAAGCAAACGGCAAAACGTTTTGCCATAACGCTCGGGGCAAATGGTGCCCTGATTTATGATGGTGACACATTTATACAGATTGAACCGTATAACGTCAGGGCAATTGATACCAACGGTGCTGGCGATATGTTTGCCGGGGCATTTCTTTATGGAATTACCCACGGCCACAGTTTTGCCGAAGCCGGTAAACTGGCATCCCTTGCCTCATCGCGGGTTGTTGCGCAGTGGGGACCCCGGCTCGATCCCCAATCTGCCAAAAAGGTGCTTGCCGATCTAATCGCCTGAAGTATGCGTATTTTTAAATACTTGTTAACCGTACTGCTGCTTGTAATTCATACCAGCGGGTTTTCGCAACGGTATAATTCTCCCGAAATCTTAATTAAGGAATGGGAGAGAATGTGGAACACGTACGACCTTTCCCAGGTTGATCGGCTTTTCGCAGCCGATCAATCGGTAACCTACTTTTCGTCTGAGTATGCCGGGATAATACGCGGCATTGAAGCCCTGCGAAACCACCATGCAAAATTCGGTTTTGTTAGCGGGGGTAAACAATCCGGCAACAAACTTTGGCTGGACGAAACACGCTATGAGTTGCAAGGTAATACCTGCCTGGTAACGGCAACATGGTATTTCCAGCGCGAGGCGTCAGAACAGCGCCAGGCCGGGCCGGTAACATTCGTACTTGAAAAAAGCGGTGGAGCATGGAGGATAAAACATGCGCATTTCTCGAATAACCCCTGAGGCTTTGGAAAAACCGAAAATCCTGAGCACTTTTGCAGCCCTTTTAGAATAGTAAAGAATATGAAAAGGACATTTCAGCCATCCAAAAGAAAGCGTAAAAATAAGCACGGATTCCGTGAAAGAATGGCTTCTGCCAATGGCCGCAGGGTTTTGGCTTCCCGCAGAAAAAAGGGAAGGAAGAAGCTCACCGTTTCAGACGAAACAACGTTTAAGAAGAAATAAATAACCTTCCGGCCCAAAGTGGCACGGCAGGGGGTTTACCGTAACCCATGAGTGCATATCGCTTTCCTAAATCAGGCCGGCTTCGGGGGCAAAAAAAAATCCAGGAACTCTTTAAACAGGGTTCCTCTTTTTATTTTCAGCCCTTCCGCGTTGTCGTATTAAAAACGGCCATGGAAGCGGAAAAACACCAGGTACTGTTTTCAGCCTCTAAGCGCGACTTCAAAAAAGCCACCGACCGAAACCGGATTAAACGGCTGATGAAAGAGGCTTACCGCCTGAACCAGCACCTCATCAGCAGCCTGCCTAACCTTCAAATAGCGTATATTTATACGGGCAGGGAAATGCCCGATTTTGCACAGATTGAGAAGAAATTAATTGACTCGTTTGAGCGTTTAAAACAGTATGTTGAGAAAAACTAAGTGGATTTTGTTTTCGGCAGCAGGCGTTGCCATTATTCTTGCATTCAGCAAACCAGCCGATCCGTACTTCGAGATTGCCAAAAACCTCGACATTTTCGCCACCTTGTTTAAAGAGGTGAATGCCTATTACGTGGATGAGGTCGATCCCCGGAAATTAATCCGCAAAGGAATAGACGGCATGCTCGAATCGCTGGATCCCTACACCGATTTCATCCCTGAAGAAGAACTCGAAGGATTCCGGATTACTACAACAGGTCAATATGCCGGCATTGGCGCCCTGATAGGCGTAATCAACAAAAAAACGGTTATCACGCATCCGTATAAAAATTTCCCGGCTTACAAAGCCGGCTTAAAAGTGGGCGATGAGATTATTGCCGTTGATGGCGTGGAAGTACAAGGCAAGCCAACATCGGAGGTGAGCACGCTGCTGAAAGGTGCCGCTAAAACCGATGTAGAGATAAAGGTCAGAAGGCCGGGCCTTAAAAACGACCTCACCTTAAAAATTAAGCGCGAGCGCATTACCATACGAAATGTCGCGTATGCCGGAATGCTGGACGATGAAATCGGGTATATAAAACTTGATGACTTTACACCGGGTGCAGGCAAAGAAGTAGGCGATGCAACAACCAGGCTAAAACAACAGGGTGCAAAAAAACTTATTCTCGATTTGCGCGATAACCCCGGTGGCATGCTGCATGAAGCCGTCAATATCGTTAACCTGTTCATTCCCAAGGGTAAAGAAGTGGTAAGCATGAGGGGCAAAGTGGCCGAGTGGAATAAAACCTACACTACGCTCAACAACCCGGTTGATACGGAGATCCCGATTGTCGTATTAACCGGGGAGGGAAGTGCATCAGCCTCCGAAATCGTTGCAGGCGCCTTGCAGGATTATGACCGGGCCGTGCTGGTAGGCCGCAAAACCTTTGGCAAGGGCCTGGTGCAGGCCACGCGTCAGCTTTCGTACAATGCCCAGCTAAAAGTAACAACCGCAAAATATTATATACCCAGCGGCCGGTGTATCCAAGAACTGGACTACTCGCACCGCAATGCCGATGGAACTGTTGATAAAGTTGCCGATTCGTTGAAAACGGAGTTCAAAACTTCCAGCGGAAGAAAAGTGTTTGATGGGGGAGGACTTGACCCGGACATTAACGTTGAACCGGAATACCTGGGTACCATTACTGCAGCATTGATTAGTGGGGGCCATATATTTGAGTATGCAACAAAGTATTGCGGTGAACACCCGGCTCAACCCGATCTGAAAACGTTCACACTATCCGGTGCTGAGTACGACAAGTTTGTTGCCTGGTTAAAGGATAGGAAGTTCAGCTACAATACACCGCTTGAAGCGGAAACGAAACAACTGATTGAAGCGGCAAAACAGGAACGGTATTATGGGGAGTTGTCAAAAGATTTAGAAAGCCTTAAAAACAAAGTTGAAGGGAACAAACAAGCCGATTTTACCAGGTTTAAAGAAGAAATCTCCGAAGTGCTTGAGCAGCAAATCGCTTTCCATTATGCATTAAACGAAGGCCAGGCAATACTTGCAACTACGCGCGATAAAACCATCGCGCAAAGCATCAGCCTGTTGAAAGACGTTCAGTCGTACCGCAAGATTTTGACACCGCAGTAATGTCGTTGATTTTAAGCATAGAAACATCGGGCGACAAATGTTCGGTGGCTGTTCACAATACGAATACACTTTTAGCTTCAGCAGCCGAAACGGAACCCCGCTCGCATGCTGCTAAACTGGCGGTTTTAATCG
>JAGUUF010000041.1 GCA_020063545.1 Cytophagales bacterium | reverse complement strand
TTCTTTCCGGGTGATTTCTTTTCCGGAGGCCATGCGCTCCTGGAGCTGCTGGTTTTTCTGGCTGTATTTCTTTTCGATTTCTTTGGCTTGTTCCTTATTTAGCTTATCGTCAATCACCTCCATGGTTTCAACCACCAGTTCCGGATTGAGGATTATCCGGTAATCGCTTACTGTGGCCAGGTAGTTGTATTCAAACTCGAACCCGAAGAAACGACCATCAACCACGAACTGTTGCGAAACCGGAAGCCAGGCTTTATCATCAACCGGGGCATAAACCTGCTTCACCCCGATTTTTACGCCAAGTTTTGTTGTGGTTATATCGAGGCTGTGGATGCTCCACCAGTCTTCAACGATGAAAATAGTGCCCTCAACTACATTGTCGCCACGGGCACGGGGAGTTACTTTAATCCGGCTGACATCGTAATTCCGATCTTTAAAAGTACCCTGGTATTCAAATTTGTAATAGCCGAAGGCAGCAGGCGAAAGCGGTGACACCGTTTCGGCAATAACCGGCTGGTAAAAGCTGCCAAAAATAAATGCGTTTGGCGAAGTGTTGTTGTCTTTACCATCGCTGCGGATCGAGATAACTTTTTCGGAAAAGGTGGCGGGTCGCCTGTACCGTATTTCGCTAACGGATTCGGAGATAAACACCCGGTCTTTTTTAATGCCCTCCTTTTCCAATGCTTTTTTTGCCAGCCACGGATAATCTTTGAGTTTGCCGGCTCCTTTGATGTATACCCGTGCTGAAAAGCTATCAATTTGCTGGGTGTGGTATTTTGCTTTGGCTATGGCTTTGCGCATAATGGTGTAGGCCGGGTCTTCATTACCCGAAGAAATGGTTACCTGCTGCAACACGATAACCTGCTGCTTCATCACAATATTGATTTCTTCGAATCGGTCGGTAACCGTTACCTTTCTTTCCTGGGTTTCATAGCCCAGGTACTGGTACACCACATCGTATAAGCCGGGCGGCATGGATAACTCGTAGTAACCGTTAACATTGGTGGTGGTGCCTGTACCGAGTTGCTTTACATAGATGGTGGTGTAGGAGAGGATGGTGCCATCATCGGCTTTAACGGTGCCGCGAATGCCACCGCCAAAAAGGGGAGTGGTAAATGCCAGCAGAAATCCCAGGCAGGTTAACCGGATGTTCCATGCTTGTAGGTTGCCAATATGCATGCTGCCCTTGAAGATTGTGTTTACTACTGCGGGGTTGCTTACCTGTAAAAATTTTTGGTTCGGATTATCTCCTCTACCGGGTCAGGTACAAGATAACGAACCGATTGACCTTTTCGGATGCAGTTGCGGATAAACGTTGCGGAAATGTCGATCATGGGCGCTTCAACCAGTTTAACGTTCGGATGACGTTTAAGTTCCGGGTTTGTTACCTGGCCTGCGGTGCGGGCAAGCCGGGGGTAAACGTACAGCCCGTAGTCTTCCACAATTCGTTCGTAATTTTTCCAGCGAGTAAAGGTGTCCAGGTTGTCTTCACCGATGATTACCTTAAATGCCTTGTCGGGATGTTTTTCAGAAAGGTGCACCAGGGTGTGAATGGTGTAATTCGGTTTGGGCAAATGAAACTCCACGTCCGAAACCTCGAGTTTATAATTATCATACACTGCGGCCCGCACCATATCGTACCGGTCGAAGTCGTGCAACAAACCCTTGCCCGGCTTTAACGGATTTTGAGGGGTAACGATAAACCAAACTTTTTTCAGGTCGGTGGTTTCGGCCATCACGTTGGCAATAATCATGTGGCCGGTGTGGATGGGGTTAAACGAGCCGAAGAAAAGACCGATTTTCATTTTTTCTCCTTGAATTCATCATACAACCGCTGCGCCTCGGCAATTGTTTTGTTAAGCTCTTCGTTCACCAGCACAACATCAAACTTATCCTGGAACGTCATTTCGAATTTGGCTTTGAACAGGCGCTGCGACAGGCTGGCGTGCGATTCGGTGCCGCGTGTTTTCAGGCGTTCTTCGAGCACTTCCAGCGAAGGAACCTTTACGAAAACAGCTAGCGCTTTATCGCCAAAATATTTCTTCAGGTTTAGTCCGCCTTTCACGTCTACATCAAAGATTACGTTTTTGCCTTCTTTCCAGATGCGTGCGATCTCCGATTTCAGCGTTCCGTAATAATTTCCTTCATACACTTCTTCCCATTCAATAAATTCATCGTTATCTATCTTCTTTTTAAATTCTTCAGGAGTGAGGAAATAGTAATCTTTTCCATCTTGTTCCGAGCGGCCGCGCTTGTCGCGGGTAGAAGCGGAAATAGAAAATCCCAGGTCAGGGTTATTTTGAAGCAGGTGTTTAACAATGGTGGTCTTTCCGGAACCGGAGGGTGCGGAGAAGATAATAGCTTTTCCGGCCATTAATGCGGGGTAATTTGACTGATCTGATTTTTTATTTTTTCGATTAAATCGGGCGGGGCACCGTTGCCGTTGCACTTCTTTTGCAGCAACATTTTAATAGCCATTTCCAGTTCGTAGCCCTTGTAGCAGGGCATGCATTCTGCCATGTGTATTTTAAATTGCTGCTGCTGTTCCGTGGTGGCCTCACCATCCAGGATTTTCTGAAGCATTTCCCTGCAGTTAAATGATTTGGAGGGGTCGGAAGAGTCGGGAAGTGTTGGCATACGCTTATGTGTTTTTGTAACCCATTTTTCTGGCGTAGTCGGTTAGTTTTTCTTTCAGCAGGTTGCGTGCACGGTGAAGGCGGCTGCGCACCGTTCCGATTGGTATATCGAGAATCTTCGCCATTTCATCGTATTTAAAACCCTCCAGATCGCACAAGATAATCACGGTTCTGAAATCCACATCAAGCGAGTTAAGGGCATTGGAAATCTCATCGCCAATCATGTCCTGCAGGGCCTCAACGCGCAAATCAGGTGTAATCTGCCGGTTTACTTCATCCGAATTATAATATGTTTCAACGTCCTGGTAATCTACCATCGAAGGTTCTTTGCTCTTCTTACGGTAGTCGTTAATGAAACTGTTTTTTAAAATCCGAAACAGCCATGCCTTGGCATTAGTTCCTTGCTGGAAGGAATCAATGAAGCGATAGGCTTTTAAATACGTATCCTGCACCAGGTCGCTGGCGTCATCGGCATCCAGCGTAAGCCGGTAGGCAAAGTTGTGCATGGAGTTTATGTGGGGCATAAACTCTGTGTGGAAGATGCGATGCTTCTCCGTTTCACTGTAATGTTGGTTCATCAACTCTTCCATGGATTTCAAAAGTAGCAACTTCTTTAGACAAATTATAAATAAAAGTCGTTGCCCAATTACCCGGACTATGCCTACACAGATCTATGTGTGCCTGAAAAAATTCTTATCTTAAAAAATGCTTTTTAACCGCCCGCTGCCCGAGTTGACTGACCTGGACCTTGTCCGGATGTACCGGCTGGAGGGTGATATGAATGTGCTGGGTGTTCTCTTTAAGCGCTATTCGGGGCTGGTGTATGGTGTTTGCCTGAAGTACCTGAAAAGCCGGGAGGATGCCCGCGATGCCGTGATGCAGATATACGAAAAGCTGGCCGTCAGCCTGCTGAATCATGAGGTAACGTATTTTAAAAGCTGGCTGTATGCCACCTCGCGCAACCATTGCCTTATGCAGTTGCGGGCCCAAAAGGGCAAATATTACGAAGAATTATCGCCTTTTATTGTGGAAAGCGGTGAGGCTGAGCATCCCGAAACCGGAGACTCCCTGGAGGGAAATCTTGTTAAATTGGAACACTGCATTGAAAAGCTCGGCCATGAACAAAAACTCTGCGTCAGGATGTTTTTTCTGGAAGAGCGGTGCTATGCCGAGATCAGTGCCACAACAGGTTTTGCTATGAACCAGGTAAAAAGTTACATCCAGAACGGAAAGCGAAACCTGAAGATTTGCATGGAAAAAGATGACTGACTACACCCGCGATATTAAACGTTACCTGGGCGGTGAGATGACCCCAGCCGAAATGCAGGCTTTGGAGAAGAAAGCACTGTCCGATCCGTTTCTTGCCGAAGCACTTGAAGGCGCATCCCAACTTCCGGCAAATCAGTTCGGTACCGATGTGGCCGAACTGGATAACGCAATTGATAAGCATACCATCGATGTTAAAAAAACGGAGGTAGTCTCGAAAACAGCAGCGCAGCCGGTATCGGCTGAAGGGTTTCCTTCTCAAAAATTGACCTTAACAACCTGGGCCGTTCGTATTGCTGCCGCATTGCTCTTACTGGTTGTTGCCACGGTTGCTGTATGGCAACTGACCCGTCAAACCCAGGAAGACATACTGGCATTGAATGAATCAGAAACACAGTCACCCGCAGAAGTTTCTGGCGATGAAGACAAACAGCCACCAGCAACCGTTGAGTCAGCAACACCGGCTGAACAGGCAGGCCCGCTGAAGCGCGATGAAACAGGCAGCGGTTCGTCCAATCCTGCCGGGGTTACAACAAAGCCGACAGGTCGGGCAACGGAAGAGAAACCCGTTACCGGTAAAACCGATCAACAACCAGTAGTTGAGGTACAAGAAGCACCGGTGCCGGCCGAAAAGGAAAAAGCAAGCGATGAAGCAGAGCAGCTACCGGTTACAGAAAAAGCGGCCGAACTTGCCGTTACCGATAAACAGGAGGAAAGAAAACTACTGGCCGATGACCGTAAGAAAGTTTCCGGTGTGGCCCGTTCAACTGTACGAGCAGACCAGCACGTTATCCGTGGTAAGGTAACATCGCGGGAAGACGGCAGCCCGTTGCCCGGTGTAAATGTTGTAATAAAGGGTACCCATATCGGAACCATTACCGATGCCTTGGGGAATTACCAGATCGAATCCGATCACTTGAACCCGTCACTGGTTTTTTCATTCATCGGTCTTCAATCGCAGGAACTGGCAGCCGGTGAGCGCAAACAAGTTGATGTGCAACTGGCCCCTGATGCAGCGCAGCTTAGCGAAGTAGTTGTTACCGGTTATGGCATCCAGCGCGAATCCAATATACCCACTGTTGAACTGGCTCACCCGGTAACAGGCAACCGGGCCTTTAAACAATATCTTGAAAGAAACGTGAAGTACCCAAAAGAAGCACTGGATAGAAAAATAGAAGGCCGTGTTACGATAGAATTTTTTGTGGAGACCAACGGAGCGCTATCCGACTTTGAGGTTATTCGCGGTGTTGGTGCCGGCTGCGATGAGGAACTTATCCGGCTGGTGCGTGAAGGGCCGAAGTGGGAACCCACAAAGCGAGATGGAGTGCCCGTGCGGGATAAGGCGCGCGTGCGACTGAAGTTTGATTTGCCGCGGAAGTAACCCGCAGTTTATATCCTTTAACTATCGTCCTCAAATCAAGGAGATGTTTCGTCACGCCTTTAGCATGACTCAGCATGACAACGAACACAGGCAGCCTAACCCCGAAGGGGTAATGATTAAAAATAATATGTTATCAAACCACCTTTCTTCGGATTAGCTTGGCATAGGTGCGGCTTACCGGGAAACTTTTGCCGGTTTGCATCTTAACCATCATCCCGCCATTAAAATGTTTTTCAATCTCCTTAAGAAAGTTAATGTTGATAATGGTGCTGCGGTGAACGCGTATAAACGTTTCGGGGTTTAGGATTTCTTCCAGCTTGCCGATACCCGATGAACTGACAAACTGATCGTTTTTGGTGGTGAGGATGGTATAATCGCCTGAGGCTTCCAGAAACATAATTTCCTCTACCGGCAGGTTGATTAGTTTTTCCGACTTCTGAACGAAAATGTGGCTGTCGTATGAAGTTTTGTTATCGGTTTTCAGGCTGCGCAACAATTCGCCCACATTGTTTTGTTCCAGCTTCATCCGCTCAACGGCACGTTTCACAGCCAGTTTAAACCGCTCCTGGTCAATGGGCTTAAGCAGGTAGTCCACTGCATTTTTCTCAAAAGCTTTAATGGCGTACTGGTCGTAGGCGGTAGTAAAGATAACGTAGGGGTCGTGGGTAATATCATCCAATACGTCAAAACCGTTCATCCCGGGCATTTGTACATCCAGGAAAATCAGCTCCGGTTTCAGCGAATCGATCAGTTCAACCGCTTCCTTGCCCTTGGCAGCCTCCCCGATTATTTTAAGTTCGGGTTCATTACCAATGTACTCCCGCAGCAGGTCGCGCGCCAGTTGTTCATCATCAACAATCAAACAAGTTATAGTCATAGGTTAGGTATTACCTGGTTAAACGGCTTCACTTCTTAATTCGGGCTCCCGGATAAAATCGCGTTCCTCTTCGCTTAACGGAATAAAGAAACTCACCGAATAGCCCGCTTCACTTGAGCGGATGCGCAGTCCGGCACCGGCTCCATAGGTGCTTCGAAGGCGCTTGTCGGTATTTTTTATTCCTACACCCGATGAGGTGCTGTCCATAACTTTTTTAGCGTTTACGCCCAGGCCGTCATCCTTTACTTCAAAAAAAATGGTTTGGTTAAGGCGTTTTACAATAAGGGTTATGGTGCCACCCGAGTCTTTGGGGGCGATTCCGTATTTCACCGCATTTTCCACCAACGGCTGTAAGATCATGGGCGGAACTTTAATACCCAGGCAGGTAAAATCGACCTGCTTAACAAATTGAAGCCGTTCGCCAAACCGCACCTGTTGTATTTTAATGTAGTTATCTATGAAATCAAGTTCATGGATAAGTTTTACCAGTTGGTCGCCATGCGAGTCGAGCGCATACCGGAAGATATCGGAGAGCTGGGTAATTACCTTGCGGGCGTGTTCTTTGCTGGAGCCCACCAGCATGTTAATGGAGTTAAGTGTGTTAAACAGAAAATGCGGATTAATCTGCGACTTAAGCAGCGATAACTGCATCTCGCGGTTTTTTATGGCCAACTCGCCCTTTTCCTGTTCGCGTTTTTGCATCCGTTCGAAGTACCGGATGATGTAGTAAACGGCAGCGGTAATTACGTATTGATTCTGAAAGTGCAGACCCTCCCAGCGCAACAACCCCACCATGTGATCTTTCCAGTTATCGAAGTAAACATAGCCTTCCACGTAATCTTCCAGGTAGTAGCGGAACGTACCCATAATCAGAAAGAAAACCATGGCCCCGGCTATATGCCCGGCAACCTGGATGTAAATTTTATACCTGAATAAAACGTGTGAGTAAATCAGAATAAGGGCTATAAAAATACAAAGCGCTTCAAAAAGGTATAAGGCATTCCAGAAAACATACATGAACGGTGTCTCCAGTTGGTATTCAATAACGGAACTGACCGAAAAATTGATAAAATACCACAAACAAAGCAGCAGGTATGCCTGTTTCCAAATACGCGGTATTTTATCCAGGTTAATCAAAGGGGCGATAATTTGTCCGATAAAGTTACATCAAAGAAGATAAACGCGTTTAAACTTTGCCTTTCATCGGTAAAC